>CAZITS010000781.1:0-3330 GCA_964542185.1 uncultured Pirellulaceae bacterium | reverse complement strand
TAGGGAAGTGAATTCGTGTCCTCGTCTCCACGTTTCTGCCGTGGTGTGTCACTCCGCCACAACGATTGACGTTCACGGTGCACAAAAAAATGCCCACGGGAGTCACACTCCCGCGGGCATAAACAAACTCAGGCAGGCGGACCTGAATTTATATTCCTCGCTTAGAAGTCAACCATCCAGCGAACGCCGATGATGCTGTAGTCATCATCATGTGCTACTGCCTGAGCGTCATACACACCTTCAACGACTTTCGAGTCGGCGATGGCACCATGCATGTAACTGAACTGGACGCGTGCTCGCGAATTCCACCACCAGTTAACAACAGCGCTGATCGAGTTGCCTTCGCCACCGTAGATCGCACTATCGCCAATGCCATCCGTGAAATCGGCGGTCGAATAACGAACGGAAACTTGCCAGGCACCGGTGAACAGGCCGTTAGCCGGATCCCAGGGAGTGATCGGCAACGTGCGTCCCAGCGTACCTGACTTGCGTGACCATGGTGTGTATTCACCGGTCAACCAGTAGGCGACGTAGATGTAACCACCGTCAAAAGTAAGGTCGCTCATCCCATTGTTACGGGTCATATTGACGCTCTGGTATTCGCCCACGATGCTGAGTGCACCCATGTTGAACGCCATTTCGGCACCAAACAACATGTAATCTTCAGCACCCAGAATCTTGCCCGTATTCAGCCAGCGTTTCTGCGTGCGGGCTTCTGGGCGTGTGTAAAAGCGGGCTTCTTCCGTTCCACTGTCATCGGGATCGGCAATACTACCGGAGAGGGCCCAGTGAGCGTAGGTACGGCCGCCATCTTCCCAGACAAAGGTGTTGGCAATACGGCTGGCCAGCTCCGCCTGGTGATGCTGGTAATCGTCGCCAGCACCATCGACCGCCTTGTATTTACCTGTCGTCGCGACATCTTCCATCAGGAACACGCCACCGCGCCAGTTCCACGCCTGGTCTTCGGAAATGCCGTAGGAGAGCAAGCCGAATCGACGCGCATCCTGATTGAACGCTTCCACGATGTAGGGCCGCTCTGTGTAGACGTTGTAACGGCTACTGTTGAGGTGATCCAAACCATACGGTCGCTTCTGGTTTCCCAGTTGCACCGTTTGCAGTACAGGAATATTCTTCCAACCCAGGTAGGCATCCTTGAAAGCCATCTTGTTCGGCGCGGCGAACTCCATCTCAATCTTGTAGTTCATGTTTTCGCCGATGTCGCCAGCGGGGCCGAACCGCAAGCGGCGGAAGCTCCAATGATCCTGCGGACGTGTCGCCGCATTACCGCGCTCGGCAATATTGGCTCCCTCATCCGTCGTCGGGTAACCCCAGAAGTCAAAGTGGACACGTCCGGTCCATTTCTGGGTCGAGGCAGCCTTGACGCCAGCCAGTGCGGCTTTGACGTTGGGGTCAGCTTTCCCGTCGGTGTCGGGATCGCCGAGACGCTCGGGACCTTTGTTACTTTTTTTGCCTTGGTCGGCCGCCAGGGTCTCCAAAGCCGACGTGTACTGAACGGTTCCTTGCGGCAGCAAAACGCTCGAATCTGCAAAATACTCTTGGGCAAATACTGCACCAGGAATGGCCAACAGCATCACTGCCAAGCCGCGTACAATACTCTTTATAGTCATATCTACGCTTTCCGTGGCTTACCAGGACTTTCAGAACCTGTAAGCCCCCCCCCGTATCGGTTTCGGTTTTGTGGGATCAGCCAATGCTCTCCCCTAAGAAGCCCAATCGACAATCAGGACAGTATTTTCACAACGTCAAGCACGCTGGGTAGACGGTTCCGCGAATTCTTCATATTTACGTTGCGCAATAATCGTTGCGACCGACACAATCCCGCCAAACACCTGCGCACGTGCGTAACCGTCCCAATGCTCACCATCGAACGACGCAGGATGGCGCCCTCGTGGGGATTCATAGCGACAGTGCGGGCGGCAGTTTGACACCGGTGATCGTATGGCGATGTCAAGGGGCCGTTGAACACCGCATGAAAGCCGATAGGTTGGAGAGCATGAAAAAACGCTACCGCATTAAGTTTCCGCGCTCCAGTTCCACAAAACTCGATCAAGACGAAGTTTTTTTTGATCTGATCGAGAACGGCGAGGCTCGCCGTTTGCGGTTTCATGATTACGCCGAGATCTACAAGCGGCCCGGTTTGTACGAGCAAATCTTTTACGATCGATTGAAGTGCAACTCGCCTGGCAAGGTAGCCGATCTTCTCAAGCGAGCCCTCAACACAGTTCGCGAGCCCATCAACGAACTGCGCGTGCTCGATCTGGGAGCGGGCAATGGAATGATGGGCGAAACGCTCAAACACGACGGCGTCGCCCGGTTGGTCGGTGCGGATATCATCCCGGAGGCTCGCGATGCTGCTTACCGCGACCGGTCCGAAGTGTACGACGACTACTACGTCACTGACTGTGGAAAACTAGACTATGACATGCTGGAAGAGATGCGGCAATGGTCTTTCGACTGCCTGACGTGCGTAGCTGCTCTCGGTTTTGGCGATATTCCGCCACGGGCCTTCTTCAATGCAATGAAGCTCGTTCGGACCGACGGTTGGCTCGCATTCAATATTAAGGAGACGTTTCTCGATCACACCGATCACACCGGTTTTTCGCGTCTAGTCCGGGAACTGATTTTTTCGAAGTACCTGGACATCTACCATCTCGAACTCTACCGTCACCGGCTTTCGATGGAAGGCACGCAACTCTTCTATTACGCCTTGGTAGGACGCATGACAGCGTCGATCCCCGCAACATTCCTGGAAGAACACGGCATCGAGGATTAGAGGACTCCCGAATCGGCGGTGTCAGTCCTAATCGCGTTTCATCCAGGTCGCGACGGTGGACATGTGTAGTGGCGCTGTTCCCAGATTTCTAAGCAAATGCACGCCTCGCAAAAAACCGTGCGTGTAGGATGGCGTGGTTGCCACCGCCCGCCGAAACCAACTGCGTTGTTAACCCACGGCACCACGTCGGATCGAGAGTCCGAGAGTTTCGAGACGATATTCTAGGGTGCGGAAGCAACCCCCACGGTTGCTTTCGGACCCCGGTTTGTCTCTCTCGAAAACGAGAGCGCCGCGGAGGCCTGCGGATCGGCGGAAACCCCTGCGGGAAAGGCAAGAAACGCGAAACGCCGAGAGCATGAACTCTCGGCGCAGTGCGTTAACTGGGTTGTCGGTCGGTTTCGTAGCCGATACCTGTTACAACCGGTTGTCCGTGACGGTCGAACACAAAAACCTCGACCGCCTTCGACGAGACTTCTGCGCCGTTGCTGGCCACACGCGGTGCGCGCCAGCCTCTATATTGGTGGCGTCTGGATACG
>CAZITS010000780.1:0-3331 GCA_964542185.1 uncultured Pirellulaceae bacterium | reverse complement strand
ATGTCGATTCCAGTAAAGTCGCGAAAATCGACCGGGTCTGGAGCGGTGGACCAGGTGCCACCAAAAAAATCAGGGTAGGTAATCTGTAGCCAGAGGCTGCTCCAGCCACCACTGGAATGTCCAGTGAGGAAGCGGGCAGCGGGCTCGGCCGCCGCCTGGAATTTTTTTTCCAGTTCCGGCACGAGTTCTTTGAGTAGCGCTTGCCCCCATGGTCCGTTGTTCACGGAATCGGCAAATTCATGGTGGCCCAGGGAAAACTGTGCGTTAAGAAAGGCGTAGATCATGGGAGGTCGTTGACCGGCTGCGATCTGCTCACGCAGCCGGGGGCCTGCCCGCCAGGCGACCCGGTGAGATCCGCCAAAGCCGTGAATGCTGTAGCAGACAGGGGTACCTGCCGGATCCCGTTTGTCTTCGGGAGGCAACACGACACCCGCTTCCAGATACATTGGGCGGCCCCAGAAGGCGGTCAGCAGGTCGGATTGGATACGCAGCAGATGGACCCCTTCCACATCGGCTGGCGTTTCCTGTGCAGCGACTTGTTGAGGGCCGGTGCGATGGGGCGACAGCATGCCTGTGACCAGCAAGCTAAACAGAATGCCGTGCAGGGTGTGGGGGTACATCAAACTCTTTTCCTGAAAAATAGGGTGGGAAACCGATTGGCAGAAAGTGTGTTATGCGGTTTTGTGCAAACCGGCTATTAATAACCCTGCTGGACTGACGTACTCACCAGTCGCGGTGCAACACGCGTCAACACGCGACCGTCCGGATCGTGAACAATGGCAGTGACATGGTGGCCTCCCGGAGGTGCCAGGTCGATCGGCCAGTTCGCGGTGGCGCGAGCAAAACTACCTTCCTTTTGAATGACCTGTTTCGTCGCAGGAAAGTTGCCCAGGATGGTTCCGTCCAGGTCGGTCACGCGAAAGACAATCTTACCAACCAGTTTTGCGTGGTTCGGTGGCAGGGCAATCATGCCGTGGGCCCGAGCCTTTTCTGCCTGTCCCCAGGCAGTATCGCAACGCATCGGCATCAGGACCGGACCACAGGCGGCCCAGTCTTCACGTCGGAGTTGATCCACCAGTTGAACGCGTGCCAGACTTGCGGGTTGCTGTACCGAGAGGGGGGAACCGTAGGCGAAGAAGCGGTCCACCCGCGAGCCTCCATCGGAATAACACAGCTCGGCATCCAAGCCGATGACCTCATGCTGACGGGCGGCAAAGTTGGGGAAATTTTTCCAGGGAAGTTTGAATTCCACTTCCATCCCGTGTGCAGTGCGGCGGGCACCGACTTCAATTCCCAGCTTGGGGATTGCGTCCAGATATCCGGGACGCAGGCAGAAACGGGGTGCGATTTCGGTGCCGGTCAGTCCAACCCAGTAACAGTGAAGCGACCCGTCGTTGGTCCAGCGTGTGGAACGAAACGACGGACCACGACGTGTGTCAAAGTACCACTCTACCCCGTCACCCAGCCACAATTGGCCGTCGGGTGCTGGATTGGCCGGTTTTTCATCAAGCGTGCGCAAGCCTGCGTAGAACGCGTCGTCGTCCCACAGGTAAAAGAACTGCGCGGGGCGATTTTTCTGGTCGGGATGGAAATAGTTGATCGGAGTACAGAACGCTTGTTGGAATTCTGACAGGTTACCATCGATCACCATTTTTTCGGGGGCGCGTGGCGCTACGCCGCGCACGCCTGGCGCCAATTGCGCAAACACGCTATTGGCGGCCAGTAGCAGGGCTGCGGTCAGTAGCGAGGGGAACAGTCGTCGCATCGGTCGTCTCCTGGACAAGCAGGTTGGTCGGTGTGGCATCTCTTGGTGTCGTCGCGCCTTCTATCGTATCCGTTGGTTGGCAATGATTGCAGTTGGGCGGCGCCCGATTCGTGATGGAAGTGTGGTATTTCTTGGACATTATGTTTGTGAGGTAATGCGTCGTGGCACACGCTGTGTTTTTTGCAGTGATGCGCATGCAGGTTGAAACGAACTACTGCACGGTGAAGTTGCCGGGAGAAGTCGCCAACGCTTGTACCCGTTTCTCGGTTTTGTTGATGGGGTGCTGCTCGGCGCGTTGTTTCAGCTTTTTCAGGCGCGCGTAACCGCTTGCCTGTTCGCGGGCCCACTCCTGGGCGAAAGAGCCGTCGCGGATACCCTTTAACGCCTTCTGCATAGCTGTCTTGAGTTGTTTGTTGGGGAGTGTTTCTGCCCGAGACAAGGTTCCATAGCGGGAGGTCGGAGAGTGGTAGCGGGCCTGCTTGAACATTCCCTCCAGTGCCATTTGCCGCAGGACTTCAGAGGCTTCTCCCGAGGCGTAAAACTCGATCAAGGCAACTTCAGGAGATACCCCGGCTTCGACCGCCACTTCGTATGTCAGCAACAGTGCTTGCGTTAACAGTGGCCAGAGCGCTTGTTCACCGAGCAGATTGACATCGGTTTCGTCTGCAAAACTACACTCTACGACGCCCGCGCGGGTGCAGCCGACTCCCTTGGCCAGGGCGAGTGCGATCGCTCGAGCCTGTCCTGAAGCGTCTTGATCGATCGCGACAAAACCGGGAACGCCTTTGCCGGCCAGGTAGGACTCGCGTACCGTGACCCCCATCGCCCGCGGTGACATCATGATCACATCGACATCCTCGGGTGGAACAATACAGCCGAAGCGAATGCTGTAGCTGCTGGCAAAGTTGAGGACCTGGCCGCTGCGCAGCGCCGGCCGAATATGTCGCTGGTACAGCTCTTCTTGGATTTCGTCGGGGATCGCGATGATCAGGATGTCGGCGGCGGTGACCGCGCGTCGTATTGACATGACTTCGAAGCCGTCGTTACGTGCCTGGCGGGCATAGCGATCGTTTCGGTTGCCGACGACAACACGACAACCGCTATCGCGCAGGTTGAGTGCCTGCGCGCCACCCTGGTTGCCATAACCGATGATGGCGATTGTGCGCTGACGTAGTGGGCTGATGCGGACATCTTTGTCAAACAGGAACTGGGCCATGGGGCGGCTCCTTGGTAAAGGTCTTCCGAGGGCAATCCGGGGATCGGTTGCGGACTGCTGCGATTCTCGAGCATCCAAACCTGACTGTCTAGCCGCGCGAGCCGGTTGATTCCCCGTGTGCGAACTCAATTGCGCGACTTGTTGCGACGGTTTCTCAGGCCCTGCCAGCGTGGGGCGACGAGTGATTGATTCCATTCATGGAGGTGGGCGGATAGTTCGGCAACCCGTTCGGGGTGCCGGGATGAGAGCTCTGCTTGTTCGCTTTGGTCTGTGGCCAGATTGAACAGACGTGGCGGCCCACCGCGATAATGGAGCAGTTTCCAGTCGCCATCACGAATCGCGAGGTTAGT
>CAZITS010000779.1:0-3334 GCA_964542185.1 uncultured Pirellulaceae bacterium | reverse complement strand
AGTTGACCATTCCCGTTGACCGCAGGTTGTGCACATCAAAGTGACACTGTCGCGAACCGCTGTATCGGCCACATCGAATGCGGATCCGAAAAAAAAGTTCGCACTGGATCCGGTTCACTCGAACTGAAACAAAACACCTCGTCGCATCAGGTGTGACACACGGTAGCGTCACGGCGAGCAACTGTTTTCGGATGACTTTCGGCATGGTCGTTTGCTTCGCTATATTGCTCTCCTAATGGAGAGAGCCTGCCGCCCAACGTGTGACACACGCCGAACGGTGGTGCCAGTTATCGAGTGAGAATCCCGCGCAATCGATTGGTTTTATCAATGAGATTCATTTTCGGATTGTTCATTCTGGTCCTCCCCGGCTCGGTGTCAGGCAATGATGGCGGAAAAGCTTGCAGCGAGGAGTGGTATCTGCCTGATGCCATCACGGTGAGCGATCGCACCTCGGGATGGAGTCAACGCATTACGGGTTCCGGAGCAGACACCGGCGCTGAGATCGCCTGGGTGCAACAGACGGAGTCAGAGACAGCCACTGCACAAACCCTGACCACGGAAATAATCAACCATTCAGACCGTCGCCGGTGTATCGCCGTTGAGTATCGCTTTGAACTGGACCACACCGATTACCTTCCGTTGCTCGCTGGCGTGCATCCCACCCCAGGCTGGCCGCAAGACGGCGATCTGGCGTATGCCTATGTTCGGGAAGAGAACAGTTGGATCCGCCTGGGGATTCCTTTTGCCTCGTTAGCGAGTCCTGCGCGCAACGTTGGAATGTCGGTTGCGGCAGACCTGGCCGACCACCCTGTTTTGCCCTTTCAGATTCGCTTGCGTCGAACGGCTGCGAAAACGATCGTCGTCATCAACCGCAACCAGGTGCGGCTGGAACCCCGCTCAAAAAACAAGGTGGTTCTCTGCCTGCATGAACACGGGGGTGACCACCGCGCAGGGCTGGCCTGGATGCGCGATGCATGGCCGGCTCTTTTTACTGTTCCTGCAGGCGTTGCTGCCGAGCATCTCTGGTGTACCTGGACCGGTACGAATTTTACGGAGAAACGCTATCGCAGGGCCATGGATTTGGAATCTTTCTTCGACCGAGGCATTGTCCAGACCAGGAATCGTAATTGGTTAGGGGCGAACTTTCCCGAGCAGGAACGCTGGCTGCTCGGCATTGATCAGAAATGGCATTTATTGCAGCACAAGACTGAACTGCCAGGCCACCCGGGAAAGGATGCGACGGTTGATGCAATCAGCGAGTTTGTAGAAAACCTGAAACCGACCGATGCACTGGTGAAGGAGTTGCAGACGCGGAAGGATGGGTTTCAATTCTGGACCTGGGATTGGTATACCCACGCGGGTGTGCGCGACCACATGGACCGGATGATCAACCAGGGGCTTACCTGGCATTTCTATTTCAACCCCAACGATATATGGAAACCTTGGGCCCGGGCGAAGTATCCCGAATCGCTGTATATGCCCGACAGCTATGACAGCTACGTGGATACGACGGTCCTGGATCCGTTTCCCGGTTCTGCCTGGGCTCAACAGCTGGTCGATGATGCCCGGAGCATTTTCACCACGTACCCCCGCTGCAGTGGCCTGTTTTTGGACCAGGTCTATTACGATCTGAACAATCCTGGAAAAGATGACGGGGTTTCCATTCGTCCTGATGCACAACCATTTTCTCGCCACCAGTGGAATTTGTACCGGACGCTTAAAGAGATTCGCAAACTAGCGGATCAGCACGGACGAACCCTGCACGCCAACTTTATTTTTAACAGCCTGGAGATCGCCAGCCTCACCGATTTCGGGCTGCTGGAGGGGGTCGACCCGTTGCAAAACGTGGCGCAGTTCTACGATATCGGAAACCGGATGCATCTTGTTCAGATTATGGACGAACCCACCGCGCAAACCTGTATCCTGCAAGGTTGGCAGAGCGGGATCTTCAAGGTTGCTGGGCAGGACGAGCACGACCGCTCTCTGCGACCCATGCTCGGCCGGTTATACGCGCCGATGATGATCCTTTTCCAGGATCGCAGCGTGGTGCTGGAACCCCATTGCCTGACGTTGCCCGCTGGATTCAAGGGAAACGTATTTCGCCGTCCGGATGGGAACCTGCTGGTAACGGTCGTGACTCCCGGGGTGGGACATTTGTCGCCCTACCGCTGGCGGAATCTCGCCGTGAGACTTCGGCTTGTTAACGCGGCAAAGGTGAAGCGTATCTACCAACTCTCCACAGACAGACTGGGACCAGTGGCCGTGGATTTTCATCGCAATGGCAACGAGATTCTGGTGAATCTCCCCGAACACCGCAGTGGTTCCATGCTGGTGCTGGGTACCGGCGGAAAATTCGTGTCCATGCAAGAATCCACTATCCGACGATCCGCCGATCAGGAGGTGGAGCAGGAGAAGGTTCTCTTCCTGGACAATCTCGACAAGGGTACCCGCGAAGAGATACGGGTCGCTGTGCGCCCGGACCCATTCGGGAAGAGGTACATGCTGGCTGAATACACTCCAGCGGACGACACGGTACTCCCCGTCCAATCTGTCAGCATGGATGGCAAACCGGATTTCGAATGGAGGGTGACCACTCCGGTGTCGATTGATCTCGCGCCAGCTGCCCGCCTGGCCGAGCAACCTCATCACAGAGAACATGACTTCCTGAATCCGGGGGCACTGGCCGTAGCGGTGGGAGAAACCACGCAGGTTCAGCTGACGCTTCAGAATCACAAGAACCGTGCAGATGTGATAACCCTCGTCGCCTTGGGAGAGAACTTCCACGTCAAGCCGACCAACATCTCGATGTCGTTACAGCCGGGACAAGTTGCCCAGATTTATCTCAACGTCACAGGGGAAAGAGCAGGTCCTGGAGAAATACAGATCGGATCGGGTGAGATCGCCAGGCAACTTTCGATCGAAGTCTATGGTACGAGTTTGCAGGGAGTACGCCATGACGAAGTCAAGCAGGTGGCCGTGTGTCTGGACTCCATCGCGGCGGGTAATCCGCGGGCCCCGATTTTCCTCAACGGGGTAAAGTGTGGTTCCCTGGCACAGCGGAGTAGCACCTCGGTTTGGGACTTTCGTGCCGAACATGTTTTGTCCGCTGCCGCCCTCGGAGCCCTCAAGAAGCGCAACGTTCTGGAAATGGGTACCGCAGCAAAAACGTTTCAGGTGGCCAATCCGGTGTTAAGAGTCACGTTAGAGAATGGTTGCACCTACCGTCTCTCTCCTTCAGACACCACTCCACAGAGTACGCCTCCCCAGTGGATCCAAGCCGCGGGCACAGCTCCGCGATGCGGAGCATCTCAGTGGCCTGGCTCGGGAGCGGGCT
>CAZITS010000778.1:0-3334 GCA_964542185.1 uncultured Pirellulaceae bacterium | reverse complement strand
TGTAGCTACCAGCCTCCCCACTCCGGCGCAAACTTCGGCCGAGTCTGGTACGTTACTGTTGGTAGTTTGCTGATCGCGCCTGCAAAACCCAGTAGACGCGTTGGTTAGCTTTGCTTCACGCGCACCTGGCATCAGGCACAGCCTAGAAAGCGATCCGATGAAATCGATGCTCTACGCCTTGTCCGCCGTGAGTCTGGGCTGCGCCGCAGCCCTCGTAATCTGGCTGCGGACGCCGGTGCTGGCCGGTCCACCAGTCAAGGCGCGTGTACGGTTTGAGATTCTCGACGGCACCAGCGGCAAAGTAACGCCAGCGATGATCTGCTTGCGCAACAAGGACGACAATACTGTACGCCTGCCTCCCGACGGACGCGTGCTACGCGAAGTCGGCAAGACCAAGGAGTTCTACGAAGGCATCAGCTACGACGCCCACGATCCAGGCTGGATCGGTCCCATTCGCATGATGAACGGTAAAGGTGACAATACCGATCGCAGCTACGTCTACGAAGATTTGCCGTCGGTACCGCATTGGCGGGAGCCCATCGCGCATCAGACCAATCCACGCTTTAGTGTGGAACTCGAACCGGGCAACTACCGCTTGTCGGTCAGTCGCGGCATGGAGTTCATCCCGGTCCACAAGGACTTCACCGTCGTGTCCGGACAATCGGCGACGTACAAGATTCAACTGGACCGCTGGATTGATCTTCCTCAGCTAGGGTGGTACTCGGGTGACGTGCATGTGCACCATCCAACACAACAAAAGTCGCACCGCGATTTCCTGCTCCGTTACGCC
Organism: uncultured Pirellulaceae bacterium; assembly: GCA_964542185.1. GTDB lineage: Bacteria > Planctomycetota > Planctomycetia > Pirellulales > Pirellulaceae > UBA9264. The sequence goes on along the minus strand of CAZITS010000778.1, from coordinate 2,544 downwards.
GCAGCAGAAGACCTGAACGTGGTCAATGTGCTGGAAATGGGCCACCACCAGGGGACCGACTTCAAGCAACTCGGTTTTGGCAAAGAGTTTCGCGAGCAGCGGGGAAACTACTGCCTGGTCTCAGGTCAGGAGGAACCACGCAGTACGTTCGGCCACATCATCGGACTCAACACGACCGGCCTGGTGCGCGACTTGTCGACCTACGACTTTTACGACCTGGCTTTCAATCGAATCCACTCCCAGAAAGGTGCCCTGGTCGGTTTTGCGCACTTCTCCTGGAATGGCTGTAACCTCCCGCGTGGCTTTCCCTGGTACGTATCGACGGAGGCACTCGACTTCATCGAGCTGCTACAGTTCGCCAAAATTAATCGACCCGACTACTACGACTATCTCAACCTGGGGTTTCGTCTGACCGCCGCCGCCGGCAGTGACATCCCCTGGGGCTCGACGATTGGTGAATGTCGTACCTATGTTTTCACCGCTGGCAAGAAACTTGATATCGACGCCTGGTTCGCAGGCCTGCGACAGGGAAACACCTTCGTCAGCAACGGGCCCGCTTTGTTCCTTACGGTCGACGGCCAGATACCCGGTAGCGCACTGAATCCTCAAGTCGGTGACCGGCTGAAAGTCCACGCCCGCGCCGCTGGCCACCAGGCGATTGGTCTTCCCAACCGACTGGAAATCGTCTCGGGTGATGGCGTGCTGCAAAGCATCACACGGGACAAAACAACGACAGGCGATCTCACCCTCGACTTTGAAATCACCATCGAGACCAGCGGCTGGATCACTGCCAACACGATCTGTCCCAACGGAGCCCTCGCGCATACGACGCCCATTTACCTGGTGGTGGATGATCGGCCGACCTGGTCGCCCACCAAGGGGCCGGCACTGATTGAAAAGCAATTGGACGCCATCCGGAAAATCGAGGAAGAATTCGCATCCAAAGAAACCTTGCGCGCGCAGGGTGTCCGTGAACGCCTGGCTCGCGCCAGGTCCTATTATTCCAAACTGTTGACGGCAATGCGCAGTTCCGCCCCCTGAATGGCGTAACCAGAGCCGACTCGCTGTCGACAACTTAACCAGAAGATTCCTCAACCCGCCCGCCAGAAAAAGAGCATACCCGCTATGTTCACGCGCATGACTACGCTCTCTGCCGCGCTCGGTTTACTGTCCTGTCTGCACGCCCCAACAAACCGCCGCGGGTGCAAACAGGCGCCGCCACGCGTCGTCCGCCTGCGGAAGTGACGTAGCCAGCAATACAATCGTACGAACCAGACTTCAAGACAGCAGGCCACACGCTGCCTCGTTCGCGTCGTTGTGACGCCCGGCAGGAGCAGCACTGGTTCCGCCCGTATTGGTGGACAACCGAATTAACAGACAACAGAGCACGCTACTCAAAGGACAAGTATGATCCCCAGAACCAGAACAATCTCTCGTGGCCTGGCGGTCGCCATGCTGACCCTCAGTGGAACGGTGCTGCTTGCACAACAAGAGAAGTGGGCCGACCCGCCCTTCATCGAATTGTCCCAGAACATGACGCCGGCGGTGCAGGCGTTACCGACGCTGGGGTCGATCGACTGGACGCTCCAACGCATCCCGTTTATTGACGACAGCCCGCGGGCGGGGATCAGTGGTGCGGGAATGTGTGCGATCGATGGCCAAATTTACCTGCTGGGTGGGTTCATTCCAGCGGGAGACGGCAGTGACAATCGAGCCAGCCGGAGGACAGCCAAGTGGGCACACCAGTACAACCCAGTGCGCCAGAGCTGGACACGGCTACCCGACATGCCCGCCAGGCGTGAATACACGCGTGCCATTGCCACCGACAACGCGCTCTACGTCGTCGGCGGTAGTATGCAGCGCCGCGGCAATCCCGCCGGCGAACTTGTCTCGGATGACTGCTTCAAACTGGACCTGTCCCACCAGCCATTGGCCTGGGAAACTCTCGGTCCCCTGTCCGAACCGCGCACGCACATGGGCGTGGGACGCGTCGGAAATCATCTCGTTGTCGCGGGTGGTGTCCGCTGGAATCCCGTCCAAGGCTACCATTCCTCGACCATCAAGGGCACTACCGACGTATTCGACCTCACAAAGCCGCAGCTCGGCTGGCAATCCCGCTCCTCCATTCCCGGGGTCGGTCGGGGCTGGGTGGCGGCGGCCTCCTGCCAGGGCGTTTTGTACCTTTTCAGCGGCCTGACATTCGACGACAAGAAGAACAGCACGTGGGTCGATGCCTGCCTGAAATATGTCCCCGCGGCCGACCGCTGGACGCCCATTGCCAGGCCACCAGTGTGGGTCTCCGGTTGGGCGGCAGCAACCTATCGCGACCGTTATATCGTGGTTGCCGGCGGCTGCGTCGGACCCACCACGAAGCCCTACTCCAATGCCAATCTATGGAACGATCTGGCGTTTGTCTACGACACCACAACCGATCGTTGGGGGAAACTGACAGGCACCATTCCCCCCGCGGCCGTCTACAACGACTCCGGCGTCGTCATACTCGCTGACACGATTTATGTCGTCGGCGGCGAAGGCCCACGTGGC
>CAZITS010000777.1:0-3337 GCA_964542185.1 uncultured Pirellulaceae bacterium | reverse complement strand
ACGAGCCCAGGAGCGGCCGTCGCTCTCAGCAGGGACGGAGTTTCTCCAAACAGGGTTCCACGGGACGCAGTACGAGTAAGGCTAGTGGACGCAGCAAGAGCAAGTCGAGTCGTCCCAGCAAGAGCAAGTCGAGTCGGCGCAGCAAGAGTTCCCAGAGCTCGGGTTCCAAATCGCGATCAAGCAGTCGCAAGCGGAGACGCTAGGGGAGACTGGGCGAGTGGCTCCCCTGCCCTGTCAGGTCATCCGCCAGACTACGTCAAGCACGGAAGGTTGCTGAGGTGAGAGGTTTCCTTCCACACCAATGGGGCGTCGCCAGATATGTGGTCGGGCCGCTGCTGGTCGTCCTGATTGCCTGGTCGCTGTCCGTGGAACCGATGCGCGGTGGCGAGCCACTGCGCGGGGGCCCGCGATCGGCGAGGTCTGGCAAGCCCGTGCACCGCCAGGCGTTGCCCACCAGAACGGGAGAGTGGTGGCACTATCGCGGGAGCCGTCGCATGGCCGGTCGTGCGCAGCTGACCGGTCGTATTACGCAGCCCGTGATTCGCTGGCAGCATGCGATGGGGACGCAGCAAACATTACTGGCGGTGTCCCTGACACCAAGGGGCGGTGAGTCCGTCGTCGCTTTGCCTGTGGTTGATGTCACTGCGGGCGATTGGGGAGCCACGTTGTCCGCATGGGGAGCCAGTGCCCCCTGGGTGGACCTGGATGGAGACGGCTCGCGGGCCGTGCTGCCGAGCGGTGTCAATAGTAAGGCGGGCCGTATTCTGCCCAGTCACGGACAGTGGCAGCTGGTCAAGACCGCGCCCAAGAACTATCCCGAGTCGCAACCATACCTGGGGACGGTAAGTTTGCAGATTCGTGACCATGGCAAATGGGTACCCAAATGGGAGACGGAGACCGACACGCTGATCTGGTCTGCGGAACCGATTTACGGTGATTTCGATCACGACGGAAACCCGGAGATTGCCTGTTTACCCTGGTACAAGCTGAACCTCTTGGATGCCGAGACGGGCCAGCTTGAGGCGCAGTGTCACTACCTGCACAAGGGGGAAAATCCGGGTGCGGGCGGACGTGCCTACGGCTGGTTTGGCGCTTATGACGTCGATGGCGAGGGACGCGATGAGTTTGTCATTCTGGACGATTTTACCAAGCACATGGAATTGCTGGGTTGGCGCGAGGGGAAATTGGAAAGGCTCTGGAGTCGACGCCTGAGAACCGAGAAGACCGGCTCGCTGGAAGACGCCACTCCTGGTCTGGAGCAGAAAATTGCATTGCGGGTCAACCCTGCCCCGGTGCAGGACGTTGATGGAGACGGGAACCGGGAAATCGTGGTGTCGACCTACAATCTGGCTGCCGATCAGAAGTGGCATATCTGGGTGTTGGATTCACTGACCGGGAAGGTGCGCTGGGATTTTTCCGGCATGTACCTCAGCGGACTGGGGGACACCGATGGGGATGGTATTGCGGAGTTGTTTTGTACACGTGTCGAACGTGGGCTGCGGATTCCGGCTCCCGCCGATCTGGTGCTCTACAGTCTCGCCGGCGGCACCCGCACCGTCCGTTGGGAGCGGCAGAACGCCAGTTGGCAAACGTACAATGTGCCCCAGTTGCCTGCCCACGTGAATAGTGGCGCATCACTGGGAGCAGAGACGGTATTGTGTGGTCCCATCGCAGCGGGGCAACGCAACGTCTTCTTTACTCGCGAGTCTGTCGACCCGGCTAGCGGCGAGGTGCAAGTTACCGCCTGGCAGGTGGCGGAGGATCAGAAATTGCAGCCTATCGGTAGACTGCGCGGTCCGCGACTGGAGGTGCAAGGCCTCCGCATCGATCGACAGGGGGGCCGGACTGTGCTGCTGAGTGTCTCCGCCTTTGCCGGCCAACACGCCACCGTGACCTGTATGGACGCGAGTGCCGAGGTCGTGCATTCGCGCCGTATCGCTGCGCCGGTATGTCCGGTCGTGGTGGGGCGGCTTACACCTGGTGCTGCGCCCACGGTCATTGCGCAGGGCGCCAACGAGACGGTGGAAGCGATCCGACCTGCCACAGACGGCTCAGTCGATGTGCGCTGGCGGGTGCCAGGTCGAGGGATGACCAACAATAATTTTTTTGAAGGTTTATTGCTGGCGGATCTGGCAGGGGATGGAACCTTGTCGACCGTGGTGGGCTCGCGCGGTACCGGGGACTGTGCCCGCCTCAAAGTACTCTCGCCTGCGGGCAAGGTGGTCTGGACACGCGACTTTGACGCTTTTCCAGGCAAGCCACCGCCCTGGAATGTACCCGGTCTGATGTACTGGCAAGGCGGTTACTTCAACGATCCTGAACGCATGGATCTGGTGGTCCAGTTGCGTGTCCTGGGTGGGTTGAGCTACCTGATTGACGGGCGCGATGGCACCACCATCTGGCGACGCGAGAAGTCGGTGCCAGGACGTACATTTGGGCGTAATTTGATGACCATCTACGATTACGACGGCGATGGACTGGAGGACGTGCTGAATACCTTCCCCGACCTGTTCTGCGTGGCCCAGGGGAAAACAGGCCAACTTCTGGTGGCGGAACGCGCCGGCAAGTTTGTTCCCGGAAATGGCTATTACGGAACCGCGATTGTGGCGGACCTGCTGGGAAAGGGAGAGGATCAATTGCTGTTTTCGAGTGGCGACGTGATGGCCCTGCTTGAGCGCAACGGACAACGTATCTGGCACGGAGACTATGGCGCGGGCAGCCGGGTGCGCGCCGGCATCGGGGACGCCGACGGCGAGGGAACGATGGAGCTCTTCCTGATCGCGGAAACGGACGGAAAACGCCTGTTTCAATGTCAGAGCGCGGCCAGCGGGCAGCTGCTCTGGAGTCTACCTCTGCCCGGTGGGACCAAACCGACTGATCCCGCCACCGCGGATATCGATGGGGACGGACGGGAGGAGTGCCTGTTTACTATTGGCCAGACGCTTTACGCGGTTGGTGCTGATGCCGAGGGCCGATCGGGCAAGATCGAGTGGTCGTTGGCCTTGCCAGGGCATCTCAGCGCGGTAACCGTGGCGGATGTGACGGGCGATGGTACGCTGCAAATTGTCGTCTCGTGCGCTGACGGGGTCGTCTACGGAATTGGCGGGGTAGCGCCGTCGCGTTAGGACTGTGTACCAGCCCATGTGCGGAGCAGATTGCTGGTGTAGAGACCTGTGGCGTCACTACCAGGCCTGTTCGTAAATGGCCTGCGCATCTGGCAAAGTGACTTCGCGAGGGTTGTTCTTGAGGAGTCGTTGCACTTCCATGGCGGCGGTGGCCATTTCGGAGATGTGCTGTTGCTCGACACCGAATTCACGCATCCGTTTGTTCGTGCCGA
>CAZITS010000776.1:0-3343 GCA_964542185.1 uncultured Pirellulaceae bacterium | reverse complement strand
ACCCATGCGTACCTGCTTGCCACGCGGAGAATCGTCCGGTGCGTCAGTCGGATAGACATCGATCAGTTTGACGACCCAGTCGGCATCTGTCCCAGTCACCGCTACCTGCAGGCTTGCAATGATTGGACCAGCGATCGCCAGATCGTGCTGTAATGGTTCGGTCTGGTAAACGAGGACGTCATTGCGACGACTGGCAAAACGCTGATCCTCGACCATCCAGGTGTGCCCCTGGGTATTACGGATTGCCGCCGAAAACGGTACCGGCTTGCGCGGATCACTAACAAACGTGTCACTGGCATCAGGTGCTGTTTTCGGCGGTCCTGAAAAGGACAACTGACCGCGTTCCTGAAAATACAGCTTTACTTCCTGTGCACTTTCAGGGGGCCAATGGTCGTAAGACCTCCACTTGTTCGCCCCCGTCTCGAAGACAATGGCCTCTCCCTTCGGAGGTGTGCCCTGCCCCTTGAGATGGTACTGAAAAAAAGGAAGTTCGATCTGCTCGCGAAAGTACTCCGACGTCCGTGCTCCGAACCGAATATCACCAAGCGACTCTCCCGTCTCTGACGACCAGCCACCATGCCTCCAGGGACCTACAACTAATGTACTTTGGTTTTCGGGATTTTCCTTTTCCACGGTGTAATAAATGCTCATCGGACCGTAGAAGTCCTCCGCGTCAAACCACCCTGCCACATGCAGCACGGGATGCTTGATTCCCTTCAGATCACGTAAGGCATCGCGTTGTTGCCAGTACTGGTCATAGGTTGGGTGTTCCATGTACTCATTCCAGGTCGGAACTCGATTCTTGAAATACTTGAGATTCACGTTGGCTACCGGTCCGAGATCCATGAAAAACTGGTAACTGTCGGGAGTGCCATACTCGAACACAGCGCGACCACGACTCGCGCGCGGACCTGATCGAGCCGCTGCATTGCGTGCCAGCCAGTGAAACGTATACATCAAACGAAAAGCACCGTTGTGGTGAAAGTCGTCGCCAATGAACATGTCCGCGGGCGACGCTTGGGGGGAAGACGCCCGCAGAGCGGGATGCGCGTCGATCATTCCCATCACAGTCTGCCACCCTGGATAGGAAATGCCCCATTGCCCGACGCGGCCGTTATGGCCGGGGACATGCCTGAGAATCCACTCAATGGTATCGTAGGTATCGGTGCTTTCATCCGTCTGGTCATCGCTGGTCGCTTGTGCCCGCAGTGGCTTCATCACCACAAATGTCCCTTCCGACCTGAATTTTCCGCGCACATCCTGATAGACAAAGAGATATCCTTCACGAGCAAACTCGATCGACGGCCCCAACCGCTTGGGAAATTGATCCGGTGCGTAGGGGCCTGTGGAATAAGGTGTACGAAACAACATTACTGGATACGGACGGCCCTTTTCGATCGGCTGATAGACCGTCGTGAATAACCTGGTACCGTCTCGCATCGGCACCATATGCTGGGACTTGGTGTAGTGCTCTTTGATCTCAAACACGGGCTCTGCAGCCGCCCTGCCTGTAACACACCAGGCAACCCAAACACACAGCCACCAGCCCCAACGACGTTCCGAGTCCATGCCAATCTCCAGATTGAAAAGGGATACACGATGACGCCACCTTACCCGCGTTGCCGACATCATACCCTGCGATGGCGCGCGCTGCGGAGCGACGTCGGGCCACGGAAATATGGAAAACAAGACCGCCGTACCACCGTCACGCCTGCTCCTCCACAGAGCCAGCATGGTCAAAATCCATCATCCGCTTTCCTGGCCAACCTCAAACGTATAAGCTGCTGATGATACGTTTGGCCGCCAAAGCGGAACCACGACCCGAACAAGCGCTTCGCCTCGTCATTACCGATGCAGCAGACGGACAACCAGACTGATGCACTCCTCCCCTTTGCCGGCGACTAAGAACTTTGAAAACGGCTCCCTGGCGGCAGAACTCCTGGAAATGTACCCCGTCCTCGGTGACAAGATCGCAACCGCTTTGAACTGCCCGCCGGAGGAAACACGCCGCGCACTTTCCGAAGTCCTTCGTTTTCTTTTTCTCTCCTGCGAGCACGGTCGCCCTCTGACTCCCTCCCTGGTGGTCGACCTGGCCTGGCATGAGTGGATCTTGTTCACCCGAGCCTACGCGAAATTCTGCCAAACGCAGTTCGGACGTTACATGCATCACTCGCCGGGTGGTGGCAGCGAAGAGAATGTCAACCGATACCAACGTACACTCGAACTGTACGAGTCACGATTTGGCCCCCCCAACTCCGCCTATTGGCCGCCAGTAAGTTCCGATTGTGGGGCCTGCGAGGCGCTTAACTCTCCCTGATGGAAAGAAATCAAACATGTATCTGCAAGCCCGGATCACTGTCGATCCCTCTGCGGCAACAGAGCTTGTGAAGACCAGACCGACGAAGGGGTTTGGCCGCCTGGCTGGAGTACTGTCCAAAGGACTGAAATCCCCCGAGGAAGAACAAGAGACCTTCTCGGCGCTCACCATCCTCCAGCAACTTTTCATCGTCCTGCGTTCACTGGGAGTCAACGACATTGTCCGCATCAGCAAGGACCGCGAGGTGCTGTTTGATGATGTCACGGGAAAACCAGATGACCTGAAACCCGCCCTTGAACAGACAATCAAAAAGCTCGGAAAACAACAATTACAGGTCTTCGATTCGCTGACCTTGATTTTGCTCCACAACACACGGGAGCAGACATTCCTGCTTCAGCTAAAAGTCCACCGCACTCACGCGGTCGGCGAACACCCTCTGCAACTGGTAATCAATACTTTTCCACGCGCCCTTGCCGTAGACGGAGACGAATCCGTTGTAGCACGCAAGTTGTCAGCGGTTTTCCAGAACCAGTCACGCTACGACGGTTTCGTATCTCGACAACGCAAAGCACTGGTCGGATTTTTGCAAAAAATCCAGAAAACGTTCCGAGACCGCATGCAAGTCGATGCCGTCAACGTCACAACGTCGGTCCGCATTGTCCGCCCGACCAGTCGCGTTTCGTCTATCGCCGAAATGCCGCTGGCAACTCACAATGCTGACGTCGACCCCGCCTTCAGCGGCTGCTTCGGAACCGAATCCGCTTTCTTTTACGCCTGGCTCTGGGCCGATCTATGTCAGAAACAGGCCATCCGTTGCAATAACTGTCTGGTCGTCGATGCCAACGGTGTGCCCCTGGAGACTCTCGATGGAGAGGGGGTCGAGGCAAAGAGTCATCGACTGTTCAAGTTGAGCGCCACCACCCCATCGACCGCTGCGGACTCCGGATCCAGTAAGGCGGCCGCCGCGTTCGCGGCAGCTTCCACCGCCGCGGCGGGCTCTACCGCGAAATCTTCCGCCAAACAAAC
>CAZITS010000775.1:0-3343 GCA_964542185.1 uncultured Pirellulaceae bacterium | reverse complement strand
TGGTGTCATTGGGCTGGGGTGTGAGAACTGGTTCTGTCGCTGATTCCTGTGGGGCTCGTTGCCAGAGATAGAAACCGATGATGCTTGCTAGCCCGAGTACAATGCAGCCGAGTAGGACCTGGATCCGCATGGATGTTCTCAGTGTAAAAGGCTCGACGGAATCCGTGGACTAGGATGCGAATTGGTTTGTACGTACGCGAGTTTCTGGGAACGAGCGGGCGAAATGCAACACGGGATTGGCACTCGCTAACAAAAGTGAATTACAGGTTCGAGTTTGTTTTGACTGGATCCAGGGCGATCAAGACGTCGGTGGAACCGCTTCTTGAACCTCAAAGGTGTCTTCCGACTCTCTGATTATAATGTCTCGATCTACTGGGAGTTGTTGCATTTCCTGGACCTTCCCGGTGGGCCAACGAATTTCGATGCGATCAATTTGTGTCACGTCTCCGACACCAATCAGCAATTGGGGAGGGCCTTGTCCCATAAAAGGGTTTGGCGCGAACAGATCACGGACAATCTGTCGGCTGCCACAGTGCAGGATGACACGAGAACCAATAGCAGGACGGTTGCTGGTTTTGCCGACGAGATGCAGACGCACCCAGTGACGCGGTGGAAAGCGGTTCAGGAACAAACGCAAAGGTCCACCACCTACCGAGCAAACTAGCAAGTCGACTGCCCCGTCACGATTGAAGTCAGCGGCCACCACTGACCGTGAATCCGCATCGATGTCGGCTGCCGATGCGAACGAAGCATCCAGGAATGGGTCGTCCGGAACGTTCAAGTAGAGGCGATTCGGTTCAAAGGCACTCAGGTTTTTGCGTTCGGCAGGCATCGTGAAAGGGTTAGCTACCCAGAATTCACCGGCTTCTTCATCCAGCGTTCCCAGCTGAGGTAATTTTTCGGTGCGGTCCAATGGCTGTGTCACGACAGCCCGCCAGAGACACGTTCACCCATCCGGTTTGTGGCGATCAAACGAGATAAAGCCGGTCGTCGCGTAGAGATCGAGCCAGCCATCCGAGTCGAGGTCAGCCATAGCTGGTGCGTAGGCCCAGCCGACTGCGTTGACCCCGGCCTCGTCGCTGGATTCGTGGTAGACGCCTGCGGCGCGGTGGGAATACAGGCGGTTTCCGGCACATGACCCTTGAATCTGTTGGAAGATCCCGGCAGGGTAATCTCCTTCGGATACATGTGCGATAATTCTGCGGCCCATCTTTGAGTACATATTGGCCACGTAGAGCTCCGACCGTCCATCATTGTTCAGGTCTCCGGCGGCGACTGCCATGCTGGTGGCGAAATCGCTGGTACCGGAAGCTTCGGAAAGATCTTCGAACGTGCCGTCGCCGCGATTGCGCAGCAGAACATTGTTGCCGAAGTCGTTGGCCAGGTAGAGGTCTGGGTAGTGGTCCTGGTCAAAAAAGAACCAGCATGCACCAAGCGTGTGTCGACGGCCACCACTGTACCCTTGTGAGGCGGAGACCAGTCGGAAACGACCATTTCCTTCATTATGCCACAGTTGATTTTCGGCTCCCGACTGGTTGTCGCCAACCCACTGTTGGTCCCCTTGGTGGAGGCTTTCAAAGCCTCGCTGGTACTGCACGTAAAGGTCGAGATAGCCATCACAGTCGTAGTCCGCTACCTGACAGCCCATTGATTGACGATGAAACCGTAATCCAGAAGCTGCGGTCACATCGACAAAACGCTTTCCGGCTTCGTTGTGATACAGTCGATTTCCCAATAGCAGGTCGCTGAAACCGTCGTTATCGTAATCGATCCATCCAGCAACATAGGTACGAGGATCTGCCGTGGTGCGTATGCCAAGGGAAGCGGCGACATCCTGGAAACGCTGGCCTTCGACAAACTTCAACAGGAAAAATTTTCCATCAAAGCACGAAAGCGCGATGTCCAGCCATCCGTCATGGTCGTAGTCTTCGACGGCCATCTGATAGCGATAGTCTTCAGGAACTCCGTCGGTGAGCGACCAGTTGTCGACTAGTTCGATTTCTGCCAACCCCAGTTTTTCCGTTGTCTCCTCCATCAGGGTTTGCTGCGAGACGCATTCGAGGATCTGCGTGATTTTCCAGCGGGTGATTACCGCCTCTTTTTCAAGTTCCTGATCTTCCTGAAAACGGCAGGTAACGTCATGTTCCGACTGCAGCTTGATTTGTTCGCCAGATTTGCCCTCACCGTATGCCGTCAGCAGTAGCCGGGCTTGCCAGGCGTCTGGCGAATTCGTGGCACGATCGATGGACAGTACCCTGAGCTTGGGTTGTTGGATTTGCTGAAACTTGTCGAACCACGCGACCAGGTGACTTGCCAATTGCGGTCCCGTGACAGCTTGGGATGCATTGTTATCTTCTGACCAGACAGTTTCACTCAACACACTGTGTGAGCGGGTTTGTGGCTGATCAAGTACCAGCGTGGAGCCTGCAAAAGATGTTGCAAAGAGCGTTTGCAGTTGGGCAACATCGCGGGCTTTCCAGGCATCGACAAAGCGGGTAGCAAAACGATTCTCTAACTCAAAGCTGGTGTGTTCCGCGTCCCAAATGTGCTGCTGTTTGACGGGATCGAGAACGACTTTGACGTCAGAATTTTTGGCGTTCACTTCGCCGGTCGATTCAGGTGTAACATCGATGGCTTCTGGTCCGTCAGTCTGGCGGGCACCGCAGCCACTGCATAGCAGCAGTCCCACGAGGACGGCGGCGGATAACTGGATAGGAATGGCCATCGAACTTATCAGCATCCGGTTGAATTGCGCAACGAACCGAGCACAACTTCCAGGGCAAATAGAGAACACCGCCAACCCCGCACCCTGTTCAAGGGTCACGAAGCTGGCGGTGCACTGTTTGACAGTTGTAATAAAGAACGCACGGAAATTATTCGTCAGAGTTCTTTTCCGTTGACGCGCCAGCGCTTCCAGCATCAGCGCCACTGATTTCACCAGCGTCTGCGCCTGCGTCACCGGCCATTTGTTTACCCATGCCGGCGCTCATTTCCATCTGTTTTTTGATTTGATCTTCACTCTGTACGGAATCAGTTCCACCGACACCATATTTTTCAGCTTCGGCATTACCCTCGGCGTTTCCGCCACCACCACCACAGCCGAGAGAAAAGGCCGCCGAAAGCACGGCGACGAAGGCTAGGCTACGAATCATCAGACATCTCCCATGGAAAAGAAAACAAGGACTATTCGCTTCACGTATAAGACGCTCTGGAACGCTAAATTATTCCCGCGAGCTTCCAGTATTCTCGGATCTGAAGCCATAAAGCTCAAGGGGCCCCAGATTTAGCCGGTTGTTCCCCAGTCGGTTGTTCCCCAGTCGGTTGTTCCCCAGTCGGTTGTTCC
>CAZITS010000774.1:0-3363 GCA_964542185.1 uncultured Pirellulaceae bacterium | reverse complement strand
GTATCACCCGGCCACAGTATCACCCGGCCACTTGATCGCGATAACGCCGTTCAGATGATCCGAGGCGGGTCCTGGTTGGGTGGTATTTCCGGACGCTGCTCGGTCAGTGGGTCCGGGTCACCTGCAGCCGGGTTTTTACGAAAGAGCTTTGCGAAAAAGTCGCAGAACAACAGGTCAACGAACAATTCAAAGATAAACCCGAGCATGGGTGTTCCTTCTGGTGGTAGCGGGTCTGTCCTGGTCGTACGCTTGCCTGGTCGTACGCTTGCCTGGTCACCGTGCATTGGTCAGCACGTGCTCCGGTTAGTTTACCTTAATTCGTCCGTTCGTTTGAATAACGTGTGCTGTTGCAGATGCTGCCGAATTTTTATTCATGTCATGTGTGCTCCGACAGCATTCGTATAGACCGCGTACAGGCTTTGGCTGGCGGCCATGAACAGGCGGTTGCGTTTGCTGCCCCCAAAGCAAAGGTTTGCACATACTTCGGGTAACAGGATCTGACCGATCCGGTCGCCGTTGGGGGTAAATACATGCACCCCGTCGTAGCCCGCGCCAACCCAGCCCGCACTCGACCAGATGTTTCCGTCCATGTCACTACGAATCCCGTCGGAATGGCCCGCATTTTCGAATCCGTCCATTTTCATCGAGGCGAACTGCCGTCCGTTTGTCAGTCTCTCGCCGGCAACGTCCCAGACTCGGATCGCGTGGGCACCAGCGGCGGTGTCGGAAACATACAATTGGTTCAGGTCGGGGGAAAAGCAGAGTCCATTGGGCCGGTTGATGTCGTCTGTGACTTTGGTCAAGACACCACTGACGCTGTCAATTCGGTAGACCGATTCAGGCAATTCGACGGGAGCTTTGTGGCCCGTGTAGTTCCGAATGATTCCATAACTGGGATCCGTGAACCAGATGGAATCGTCGCCGCGATGAACGACCACGTCGTTGGGTGAGTTCAACCTTTTGCCAGCGAACGTGGCAGCCAGCACGGTTTGCGAGCCATCGTGTTCGTAGCGCACAACGCGTCGGTGTTCGTGCTGGCAGGAAATGAGTCGACCGCGGTAGTCGAATGTATTGCCGTTGGTGCGGCCGCTTGGCCGGCGAAATACCGTGACACGCTGATCATCCTCAATCCAACGCAGCTGGAGATTGCCGGGGACATCACTGAACACCACGTACCGTCCGACACCGTTCCAGGCGCAGCCCTCATTCCACAAGCGATCAGGGCTGCTGTAGAGCCGTTGGATGGCGGTGTTTCCCAGCTTGTACCGATCAAACCGCGGGTCCAGCGATTTGATGTTGGGATCCGGGTACCGTGCAGGACGCTGCCAGGCGGTGCTTTGTCTGGCGAGGACTGGCAGACTGAATCCCGTCGTAACTGCAGCCGTCACCAGGTTGCGACGTGTCGGGCGGTGGAGGTCGATTGCATTGTCTTTCGGGCGGTGGCCCGATCGTCCGTCGTCGCGTCTCGCATCAGACATGTTTCTTGGCCTCGCAGACTGCGGGTTAGATGCGCGGGCGGAGCCTATTGTTTCGTGGTGACAGTCGGAAATGCTGAGATGCGCAGACGCGCGCAGCCCATTGGAATCAGTGTGATCTCTTTGAGCGCCGTGGAGACCTGCACAGGGCTGGCGGGAAGCGGGCCGACGGCGCCCGACCGGTCTGCCGTCCAGTCAGGGATCTGGCGAGCCCAGGCCTTTAATTCAATCGGCGCGCTCTCTGCGCGAAAAGGCTGGTCATCCTGGGGCCAGCCCGTCTTGCTGACCGGAAAGAGAGCAGCCGGTTCCCGGCTGTCGAGCACCAGCCCGAAGTTCCAGGCGGACTTGGGTTTTATTTCCCAGGCCGGCCACGCATCCGTGCCGCCGTCCCGTCGATAGTGTTCGTCGACCTTCAGCGAATAGGTCAGGGGGCCGCGTTGGATCGATACGGAGTCCTTGTTTTTTTGCCAGGTTGTCACCGCCACGGACATGGGCAGCTGCACCGTCAGCACGTCACCCTGCTGCCAGACTCGTTGGATTTTGAAATAGGAGGAAGGCTTGCTTTCGGCAGACTGCTGTCTGCCATTGATGGAGATCGTAGCTTGCTGGCACCAGGCTGGGATCCGCAGGTAGAGGGGGAACTCCACGGGCTGAGGCGCGGTCACCTGAATCGTGATGGTGTCGTCAAAGGGGTAATGGGTGACCTGCTTCATTGTCACCTCTTGGCCCGTCGCCCCGACCTTGGCGGTGACTTCGCTCGGCGCGTAAAAGGCGACGGCCAGACCATTGTCGGGACTGGCCAGCCAGAGGTGCTCGGCATAATAGGCCCAGCCGATGCCAAAGTTGTGCAGGCAGCACCGGTAGGCGACCTCGTGGGGATCGTACACCAGCAATGGGCCGGTGTTACCGAAACATGTGTTCTTGGGTGCGCGATCGCAAGAGATGAGATTGGGTGCGGTGATATAATGCAGGCCCTTGAGGTCGGCCGTTAACGAGGCTGGCAGGGTGTTGAACGCCGCATTTTCACAGCGATCGGCCCATTGGCCATCCCCTGAGATCAACAACATTTCTTCGCACGATTTCATGTATTCGACGATGGCACACGTTTCCACACCCTGGCGGGGTCCGAAGCGGTGTTGAACGGCGCCTTCATCCGCTCCGTACATCCCTCCGGGAACCTGGCCCCAGTGGTCGAAGATCTGGTGGTGGACGCGTTCGGTCGCTTCCAGATAGACGTTTTTCTCGAACCCCATCCCCTTGAAGTCGTTGAACATTTGCTGGTGGTAGACACCCGCCAGGCGAAAGGCCTGGGCCATATTCACGCCATGCAGACTCGGCAGTCCGAGATACCAGGGGTTGCTGTTGTTGAAAATTTTTCTTCCCAGCTCGATGAGGCGTTGGTCTCCGGTGCGGTTGTAGAGCCAGTAGGCACTACTGAGGTTCTCCACGGAGCGGTCGGCATGAAAGAAGTACCCGTCCCGTGGATTGGAGGGCCCGAGGAACTTTTTATCCGGGATCGTCAGCAGCCAGTGGTGGTAGCGGGTGAGAACTTCCAGGACCTTCGGGTCGCCCGTGTACTCGTAGTAGCCCTCCAGTGCCTGGAGGACCATCTGGGGCGGATAGAGTGCTGGCAGTGGTCCCTTACCGTACCAGCCGGAGCGATACACCTTGGCGCCCAGGTAGCCATCGGCGTGTTGGGCAGCCATCATGGCTTGCAGCCACTTCTCAGATAATGCGAGCAAGCGAGGGTCTTTGAGCGCGTAGGCGGTACGGCTTACCGAGCGAATCCAATACGGGATTTCATCACTGCCATCGACGCCTTCACCGGTTGGCGACAGCCATGCGCTGCGGCTACCTTCGTCTGGACCGAGTCCTTCGATCCAGCGAC
>CAZITS010000773.1:0-3363 GCA_964542185.1 uncultured Pirellulaceae bacterium | reverse complement strand
CCGGAAAAATCAGACAGTGGAGCAGCACCAGGGTCGCCGACCGTACGACAGATGTTTCCCGCTCCACACTAGGCTATAATTCTGCTGTTCGATCATGCTTCCGCCCGCTCTTTCTTGTTACGCGATATGGCCAGCGATGCGAATCTGACCGTCGCCGGTAAACAACTTCCCACCCTGGAACGTGTTGCCTGTTGGCGCGCGGACGGCACGTACCACTGGGAAAACGCGTGCAGCTGATCGAGCCCACGCATCCCCCACAGCACCGCGCCAGGAGCCCCGATCCGATGCCCGATTGCCTGGTCCAGGGAACGCCTGTTCCCGCCCCCCTCGTCGGTGAATTGACGGACAGCACCGCACTGCTCGAAAACAGCGACGTCGATAACGGTGACGTTGATCACAGTAACATCGATCACAGAGACACCCTCCGCAAGCGCATTGAGCAGGACGGGTACTTGTTTCTCCGCGGCGCGGTCGACCACCAGCGCGTTGAAGCGGCCCGCAGTGAAGTCTTCACACGGCTGGCAGAAGTGGGCGAGATCCAGACTCCCGCGATCGCCGGAATCGCCACCGGGACCAGCCGACGACGTGACCAAACGGGCGACCTGGGGTTATTCTGGCGCAGTGTCAGCCAGGGTGCTGCGCTGCGAGCCGCCACGCACGGATCGGAATTGCACGAGATCATGACGGCCGTGCTGGGTCAACCGGCACAGCCCCACGATTATCTGTTCCTGCGCCCCGCGCGGGTCGGGTTGAGTACGCGATTGCATTTCGATTTCCCTTTCTTCGCCCGCCATTCACCGCAGATCTATACCGTCTGGCTGGCACTGGGTGAGATTCCTCACGAGGATGGCACCCTGATGGTCGTGGAAGGATCCAACCGGTTTGTCGATCTGATCGATGCGGTCAAACAGATCGACTACGATTCCCAGGAATCGCCTACCGTTCAAGTGATGGAAAATACCGTCGATTTCGTGCAATCGCGAGACAGCCGCCTGTTGACCACTCATTTCAAGCCCGGCGACGTGGTGATTTTCGACATGTTCACCATGCATGGCACCTTCGATAACCACTCGCCCCAAGGCCGGGTCCGACTGTCGTGCGACGTCCGCTGGCAACCCGCCTCTGATCCACTCGATCCCCGTTACGCCGGCAGCGATCCGCCCGGGACCACGGGGATTGGCTATGGAGAATTGAACGGCGCCAAACCACTCACGGAAGACTGGCACACCCGCTAACCCCCAGCTGCGAGCCATAGCATGCCCCAGACCCCGCCTCCTGGCGTCTCCCCCACGGCAACCACGCGTCGAAATCTCCTCCGCGCCGGAGCGACTACGCTGGCCGCAGCCACGGTATCCCGTCCGGCCACGGTGCCGGCCGCTCCGCTCGACGGACGCACCAGTCGCTGGGACCACGAATACACATTCGGGCGAACCCAGCTGTTTATGGAAGAGTACCACCAGGGCTCGCTGGAAATCCTCGGCCGATTGCACGGTGAATTGGAGTGGATTGGTGAGCTCACTTCACGGGCCGCCAGCGTCATCCGCCAGGGACACACCGTCTGGACTTCGATGAATACCGGCCACATGCCTCACGAAGAACAGAAAGCAACGCGGCGCGGCAGTCCGCGGATTATGAAAGATCATCGCCCCGACCAGTTCGCAGCACTGCAAAAAGGCGACATGATCTTCACCAATCACTGCAATCGGGACGTGCTGGCAGCGCGTGAACGGGGCGTCTACGTCGTCTGTGTGACCGTCAACTATGTGGACAACGAATTCCGGCCCGAAGGCTTCACCGATCCGTCGCACAGTAACCCGGACAAGCTCAAGCTGAAGGACGTCTCCAACGCCATCCTGCACAGCCATGTCCCCTATGAGCAGGGCCTGGTCCACGCCCCGGAGATCCCCCAGTTCGCCCTCTGTCCCTCCAGCCAGACCGGGCTGGGTGCGGTCCACTGGATGTTAAACGCGGAACTGGCCAACAAGCTGGCCGACCCGGCCGCCAGGAGCGTCGATCGCAGCAGTATCTACCTGCAAACATTGACCCAACGCGTCCGTCAACTGCGAGCGCAAATGCCTTTGCTGCGCGAAGTGGCCGTCACGATGACCCGCCGCATTCGGGCCGGGGGACGGTGGTTCGCCAAAAGTATCGAACACGCGGGATTTGAATCGGAATTCAACGTCGCCTCCGGAGTGCGGGTCGTCAACACGGGTGACTGGCAGGCCCAGCCCGCACAAAACGTGATGTTGATTACGGCCATTTCTCCCGCCTATCGGGCCGAAGCGGCACTGGCTCTGGAGAAACAGATCGAAGGGGCCTACGTGGTCGGCATCGGACCCGATTCTCTGGACGGGGTCCGTCCCCCCGGCTGCCTGCTCGACATCGCGGATGCAGGCTTTGACAACCTCTCACCGGAATCGGGGGGCGTGATCGAGATCCCCATGCGCCAGGAAACGATTTGCCCCACCTCGGGAGTCGTGGGCAACATCCTGCAGCAGATGCTGGTCGCCCAGTGGGCGGATGAAATGCTCCGCCGCGGCGCGTATCCCTACTTCCTGATGGGGTATTTCCAGCGCGGCGGCCGCGAATACAACAACATCATGGCACCCTTCTTCCAGCAACAGGGGTACTGATCCCAGTCAGCCAACTCAAGCTGGTTACCCCAAACTATCCACGCGCAACGACGACCGCCCCATCACCTAACCCGGGGCCTGTTGGCCACCGCAACCTGCTGCTACGATGCGGGTCTCACCTGCCGCGCGGCTTGTTGGTTCTTGCTCCCCCGCCGCGCTACTGCACCCCGCCTTAGAATCCCCCGTGTCCCTTCAGCCTCGTGCGTGGCACCATGCAATTTTTGCTCACCCTGCTACTCTGCTGGCTCTGGCCAGCTCCCTACAAACCAACCCCGGAAATGCGCGCGATGCACCGAGCGCACTTGGAAATCCGTAATGAATACGAGCTGCCGGCGCAACGCCTCGACCCCCATTGCTGTCAGATCGCCCAGAAGTGGGCCGAATACCTGGCAGCTACGGGGCGATTCCATCACGGGGGCGGCGAACAAATCATCGCCTGTGGAATCGGTGACGAGCAACTCGCCTTCGCGCTCTGGGTCGGCAGCCGCCCGCACCGCGCCTGGCTACTCAGCGACGCTGACTTTTGCGGTTGGGGCAGTGCCAAATCGGCCAACGGCCTGACCTACTGGGCGGGCTGTTTCCGCAAGCGGGAGCTACCCTAACCTGTCAGGGAGTATCCTTAACCGCGAGCTCGCCGAAACCTGGGGGCATTGGGTAACATTTGCCGGCCGTATGTTTTATCCAATCCTCACACAGCCGACAGGTCGTCATTTTACTTTTTTTTTCCAAA
>CAZITS010000772.1:0-3364 GCA_964542185.1 uncultured Pirellulaceae bacterium | reverse complement strand
CATCTCTCCGTCTATTCCAGCGTACTGCGTGAAAACGGCAAGACGCGGATCTGGTACGACCTGGTGCGCCCTACTGGCGAGGGACCCTACGACCACCAACGGCGGGTCTGCTACGCGGAATCGACAGACGGCCTGCACTTCGTGAAACCCAGGCTGGGACTGCACGCCATAGATGGCTCAACCGCCAACAACGTGGTGCTCCCCGGTGTGATTGGTGGCTGCGCGGTATGGATCGATCCCAATGCCGACGCGGAACACCGTTACAAAACCCAGGCCAAGGTCTATCCCAGCGCCCAGTTTCATATGCACAGTTCCGCCGATGGTCTCCGCTGGAAACGGTTCGCCCGACTCGACCCGGGACCTGGCGGCTGGGACACGCAGAGCATCATCTTCTGGGATCCGACCATTTCCCGGTACGCGCTGTTTACCCGCTATTGGGCCGACCGCGCGGATCCCGCTAAGCGCCGCCGGACGGTACGCCGGCTGGAGTCCGACGATCTGCGGCAGTGGGACCAGCAGACCATTGTCATGCAGCCCGATGCCCGGGATCGGGCCACGCAGTCAACTCCCACGGAACAAACACCGGTCGACTACTATGGCGCCGACGTGTTTCGCTATGCCGAAGCCGACAGCGTCTACATCATGCTGGCCCAGGCGTTCTGGCACTGGTTCCCGCGACCCCAAACCAGCGGGCTCGGTCCCTCCAGCTTCGATGTCCGTCTCTCGGTCAGCCGCGACGGCAAAACTTTTGAACGGGTGGGCCAGCGGCAGGCATTTCTGCCGACAGGGCCGGAGGGGCGGTTCGATTCGCGCTTCACCTGGGCGCTGCCCGACCCGGTCCGGATGGGGGATGAACTGTGGATTTATTACACCGGTACCAACCGCGACCACGACGGCATTCTCGACCCGGCGGCCGCTGGAAAACATCTGTCGGGCATCAGCCGCGCCGTGTTGCGACTGGATGGATTTGTCTCCGCCGATGCCGGCTACGACGGCGGCCAGCTGACCACCCCACCGCTGCGTTTCAGCGGCCAGCGGCTGGAGTTGAACGTCCAGACCAGTGGAGGCGGCTCGGTAGCGGTGGAACTGCTCGACGCCGAGGGGACGCCTCTACCAGGGTACGCCTACGCCGATGCAGTACCCCTCCATGGCGATTCGGTCCGGATGCCGGTGCGCTGGAAAGCGGGCCAGGACGTCGGACCCCAGGCGGGAAAGACCGTACGTTTGCGTTTCCACCTCCGCGACTGCAAGTTGTACGCCTTTCAGTTTCACGGCCCCTGAGGCGACGCGGATCCACTCGGGGCAGTAGAGCTATGGCAAGCAGTCTTGCGCGCCTTTTCAATCAGCAGCGACCCGAGATGGAGACGCTGTACTCGCGAAAGCGGGACCCGGGTCGAGCAGCTGGATCACGTGCCGGACCTGTAATCCATGCGGCGCCAGCCCGGCGCTGCGGGCTGAATGCCATTGCATCATGCAGACATGATTGGAAGTCGCCAGCATCAACGGCCCACTTGTCTGCTCCTGCAAGAACGCCGCTTTGCGGCTGAGAATCTCTCTCGCATTGGCCGGTTTCTGCAGGTTGTAACTGCCACCCGAACCACAACAGTCGCGGGCACCGGGGGCCAGTTGCCAGGAATAGCCGGTAGCGTCCAGCACGTTTGCGGGGATACCAGATACTTTCTGCCCGTGGATCAAGTGGCAGGGCAGATCGACATAAAGCGGACCAGCGTCCGCATTCCGTGGACGGCGCACCGGCCCCAATTCGCCCAGGTAATCCAGGACGTCACGCACGGGTAGCCGGTCTGTCAGCGCCTTGCCGAGCGCCAATCCGCAACCCGACGAATTGCTGACAACCGCCTCGACATCCAGGTCCCCAAACACGGCGCGGTTGTGCTGCCGCAAGGCCTCGACCCGGACCTCGCCCGTATGCTCCTGAAAGGCGCCACAGCAACCCTGGTCGTTGGGAATAACCACCTGCACGTTGTTTTCGATCAACACGCGGACCGTGGCAAAGTTGATTTCGCGGAACAGGGATTCCATCAAACAGCCTGTCAGCAGGGCCACACGGGGTCCGGTCGGCCGCCGACGCTGCATTAGCGCGTGGGCGTAGGCAGCGGTCGACCGCGCGACCGCCGGATCACCGGCAAACACCAGTCGATGCGGTAGCAGGCCCCACCGCCTGAGCAACCGGGCCGGTGTCAGCAGCAGGCTCATCCAGCGCGGACGGGCAGCCAGGGCGGCGGCCCAGCGAATAGACAGGCCAGGTACCGCGCGACCGGCGCTGCGCTGGTCGCGACGGACATGTTCGAGAATTTCGCCGTAGGGCACATTCGCCGGACAGGCGGATTCGCAGGCCAGGCAGCCGACACAGTCCGAGGTGTACTTGTCCGTCCAGGGATCCGGTGGCAGGCGCCCTTCCGCCTCTTGCCGCCAGAGCCGCAAACGGCCGCGGGGCGAATTGTTCTCGTCGCCGCTGATCTGGTAGGTCGGGCAAACTTCCAGACAAAATCCACAATGGACACAACTGGCCAGTAGATCCGCTTCCTGCAGCGGTGACGTGCAAGTCTGGGGCGCCGATACGTCCGTCTCCCTGGCTGGCGTCATGGCCGGTTAAACTCCTGCTCGAGAACCTCAACCCAGGCGGCTTCCCGATCTGACAGGGGGCCGGTCGCCAGATGACGCGAATACCATTCCCCGCCCTCGTGCTGCAACGACTGCTGGTGCTGCCCCACGAGCGTTTCCAGCGCCGTAGTGGCGGCAGCCGACAAAGGGTCAGCTGAGGTCTGGTCGCGGATACCGCCTAGATACCCGTGAACGACGCCCGGAGCGCACAGCGCCAGACAGTCGCCCCCGATTTCGTGTGCCAGCTGGCGCGCCAAACCGACCACCCGCTGCGGAGTCGTCTTGAAGACCACGTCGGGAAGACCCGGCGGACTGGCAACCGTCTCCGAAAAATCACAACCGAGCGCGTGGGACTGGGCAAACGCCCCGAGAAAATCACGGGCCAGTGGCCAATCCGCGGCTGGGCAACTCATCACCACGCGCAGTAGCGCCGCGCCGTCCGCTCCGGTCACCCGTACGTCGACCGCATCAAACCAATGCATCCAACAACTGTGCAGTAACGCGGGAACGGCCGCGGTGAGCGCATCGGCAGGACCTGACAGATCGGTCTGGAACGTGGCCCCGCTGTCGGTCCGTAACCGCAGCACATAATCCAGTGGCCGCCCGAAACGCCGCCCCGTGGGGAGCAGGAACCGAAAGAGGTCGTAACCGGTCGTAGTTTTCACAACCCGTTCTCCCAGGCGAATCACCCGACCACTGGGAAGCTGCCAGTTCATACCCACAATATTGTCACAAAGCGGTC
>CAZITS010000771.1:0-3368 GCA_964542185.1 uncultured Pirellulaceae bacterium | reverse complement strand
ACATTCAGAATCGAGCGGATCAAACCGTTTCCCCAGGAACCCGGCATACGGCCCCGGGCGGCGAATCGACTGGCCCCAGCCGAGGTAGCAGGGCATATAGACATAGGCCGGCCGCGTAGGATCTTGATTCAAGTATTCGCAGACGGATCCCATGCTCGGAGGGTAGCTGGATTTGGTCGTCGAGATATTATCCAGCGGAGCTTCGTAGCCGGTGTAGCTGGGCAGCGTGTTGTGGCAACCCGCGCGGTGATTGACACTGCGAACAACCGCGGCTTTATGCATCCACCTGGCGGTACCCGGTAACAACTCGCACACCTCAACACCACTGGCAGTCGTCGCGATCGGCTTGAAGTCACCACGGACTTCGGCAGGCGCCGTCGGTTTCATGTCGTACATATCCTGCGTCGGTGCCCCCCCCAGCAGGTACAACAGAATCACGTTCTTGGCAGGGCCGCCAGGAACACGCTGCGCCGCTTCCGCCTGCAACGCGTCGACCAGTCCGAAACCACCCAGCGAGGACAACGCACCGGCTTTCAATGTCTCGCGACGTGTGATCCCATCACAGCAACGGCGGGGGCTCCCCAACATCGTCAACATGATTTGTCCTCAGCTAAAAGCAGGAAAGACGTACCGTGACAACCATCACCGGCAACCATCCCCAGACGCAGGAAAACCCACGCCTCAGCAAGGCCCTGATTATAGCCTGCGGCATTCAATAGCCACAATGTCGCAGTCGCGACCGCGCTGCGTCAGCTCGCGCCGGCGTAGTCTGGTCGGATCCTACTCGAATCGCACCCTGAGAAGCTGACTATGCGGTTGCAAAACACGACCAGGATAGCCACCTATAAAAAACAAACTGCCGCCAGCGAATAGAGCAGCATCGCTACGCCGGCCGCCGCAGGTACCGTCAACAGCCAACCCCCAAAGATATTGCGCGTGACGGCCTGATTCACCGAACCCAGGCCCCGCGCCAGCCCGACCCCTAGAATCGCCCCCACCAGCGTGTGCGTGGTCGAAACAGGTAACTGCCATCGACTGCAGAGAAGCACCACGGCAGTCGCCGACACATCCGCTGCAATACCACACGAAGGAGTCAGGTCGGTAATGCGAGAACCCACGGTGTGCATCACGCGATATCCATACATTGCCAACCCGGCGGCAATTCCCGCCCCACCTAGACAAAGCACCCAGAAAGGCACCGGGACCTGGTCCTCGATCGTGCCATTACTGACAATATCGACCACCGCGGCCAGGGGGCCAATGGAATTCGCTACGTCGTTGGCACCGTGGGAAAACGCCACGCAGCAAGAGGTCAAGACCACGATCGGCGCCAGCGCCACCTCGACGCGTTGGAGCTGTTTCGCGGTGTCCAAAGACATCGTGCTACGGAGCCTCCGCACCAGGTAGAATCTCGCTCCGACCATGGCAACCAGTCCCAGACTGATCGAAACCCAGACCGCCTGCTCTGACAACCAGCGCCAATCAGCAGAAGCCTCTTGAAACAGATTCTGCAGCCCCTTATGCAAAATTGCCGACGACATCACAAACGCGACTAGTAGTACCAGCAGTGGTGCGAACCGCAACGCAGCGCTGGCAGGCTGCGGCCGCACCAGGATCGCGCGACGGATCAGTGTGAATAAGAGGCACGCCAGCAGGCCGCCGGCAACCGGTGAAATAAACCAACTGGCAACAATCTGAGCCAGCACCCACCAGTCGATCGCACTGGCACCAAACGCCACAATGCCGACACCTGCCACCGCACCCACAATCGAATGCGTCGTCGACACCGGCATCCCGAAACTGGACGCAGCGTGCAACCAGATCGCTGCAGCGAATAGCGCACAGGTCATACCGAGCGCCAGTTTTCTGGCCGGCTGACTCATCTCAATGGGTGCAGCAGCAGCATCGTTCCCCGCATTCTTTCCCAGGCTTCGCTGGGCCGGTTGGGAAACGTCTCCGTCGGTGACCACTGCCCCCACAACTTCCGGTTTGATGATTCCCTTGCGGATCGTGTCAGTCACACTCGACCCAACCAGGACAGCACCCAGAAATTCACAAATCGCCGCGGCAATCACCGCATTACGAAGCGTAATTGATTTCGAGCCGACCGCATCCGCCATCGAATTGGCAACATCGTTGGCACCGATGTTCCAGGCCATGTAGAGGCCGAGCAGTACCGCCCCGCCCAGTAGCAAATAGTTCGCGTCCATAGGGATTAACACGCTCTGATATAACCGGCCAGAACTGGCGCGATTCACCATTTCTACACATAATCTTGACAATTCTCCACTGCCCCACGCTTACCTTCTGTCCTGAAACGCATCTCCTGGGAACAGGGCCATGCAACCGTGGAACCAGTGGAGCAGCGCCGGAACGCCGACCAGGAGCAAGACCTCACCGTCTTCGACTCCCGGAATCGAACGAAGACGTCCATTGGCCGCCTGGCAAGATCGACGGACGCGCACTCGTAGGGTGCCGGAGACGACTCGTCTCAGTTGCTGCGGGGGCGTACGATACAGTCCGGGCTGAGAACCCTCAGGTGACCCGAGACGACGCCTCTGGGGGTCCGACACCCTTGGCGCACCTGCTGCCGCCAAATATCTCCAGACGGTACGACGCAGCAGCCTTTTCGACACTCTCCAGGAGTCCGACAATGAAAATTACCCAACTGGAGTGCCTGCACGCAGACGGGGGCTTTCGCAACCTGGACTTTCTAAAAATTTCTACCGACGAGGGACTCGTCGGCTGGAGTGAGTACAACGAGTCGTTTGGCGGGATGGGCGTCACCAGCCTCATCGAGAATCTGGCCCCGTTACTTCTGAACCAGAATCCCTGCCCCTACGAAGCCCGTGTCGCCGAGTTGTACGCAGTCCGCAGACAAGCCAGCGGTGGTGCCGTGCAGCAAGCGATTGGAGCCATTGAGAATGCGCTGCTTGACATCAAAGCCAAGGCGCTGGGGATTCCTGTTTACCAACTGTTCGGTGGCCCAGTGCGTGAGCGGATTCGGCTCTACTGGTCGCACTGTGGAACCTATCGGCTGGCCTGGCCAGACGCCATGCAAATACCTCCCGTCCGCACACTGACTGATGTGGCCGACCTCGGTCGCGAGGTGGCGGCGGCCGGTTACAGTGCCCTGAAGACCAACGTCTTTCTGTTCGACGATTCCCCCCGTTTACACGCACCCGGATTTACACCCGGAGACGGATTCCCCGAACTGAACGCGGACCGCAACGTGCTGCGGGCGATGGAGAGGCAGCTGGAGGCGCTGCGCGAGGGGGCAGGCCCAGACATCGACATCCTGGTGGACCTGAATTTCAACTTCAAAACCGAAGGGTTCTTGAAGATGGCCAGGGTGATGGAGCCCTACG
>CAZITS010000770.1:0-3368 GCA_964542185.1 uncultured Pirellulaceae bacterium | reverse complement strand
GCCCCTGGCCGTGTGGCTCACGGGACCAGAGAACCGGCAGTTCGCGCGCGCCCAGGCGAATTTTGTCTGGTACCACTTGCTGGGGCGAGGCCTGGTGGAACCGATCGATGACTTCAGGCTGACGAATCCTGCCAGCAATCCCCCCCTGCTGGAAGCGCTGGCCAGTCAGTTTATCCACAGCGCGTTCGACCTGCGGTCCCTCGTCCGACGGATCCTGGCAGCCGCGATCTACCAGCGATCCGCGCAACCCACGGACAGTAACCGCGAAGACGGCATCCACTTTTCGCGCGCCGAAATCAAGCGGCTGCCGGCCGAGGTCTTGCTCGATGCACAAACGCAGGTGCTGGGTGCGCCCGCCACGTTCGTGGGATACCCCTCAGGCATTCGCGCCGTACAGATCCCTGGTGTCCGCCGGCTTCGTCGCCGGGATACCCGGCCGGCCAGCGGAGACCGTTTCCTGAAAACGTTCGGCAAACCAGAGCGACTGCTGGCCTGCGAATGCGAGCGTTCCAACGAAACCACACTCAAACAGGCCCTGGTCTTGATCGGTGGGTCAGGGCTGCACGAGCGGCTGCGTCACCAGAACAACGCGTTGACACGGCTACTCGAACAACACCCCGAGGACCAGGCACTGGTCGAGGAACTCTACTGGCGCACTTTGAACCGGGCCCCCGACAGCGTGGAAAGTGAAGGCGCCGTATTCCTACTCGGCGATGCCCAGCGCATGGCCAGCCTGCCGTTGGAACGACCGGTCGAACCCGGCAGCCCAGTCGAATCTGTCAACAATGACCAGCTGCGTCTCCGACGCGCCCGCCGTGAGGCGCTCGAAGATATCTGCTGGGCACTGCTCAACGCCAAAGAGTTTCTCTTCCGGCATTAGACGATTGATTCAAGCTACCGCACGGCTGCTGGCAGCAAAAAACTCGGTCACGCCGGTGACCACAGCGTGCTGCTCGGCCTCACTCAACTCTGGAAAGACAGGCAGGCTCAGCACCTCTGCTGCGGCGTTCTCAGTGTGCGGCAAACTGCCTGGACCGTACCCCAGATCCGCAAAACAGACCTGCTGATGTAACGGAACGGGGTAATACACCTCGGTACCGATCCGGCGCTCCTGCAAGAAACTCCGCAGCGCGTCGCGCCGGCCACCTGGCACACGTATCGTAAACTGGTTCCAGACGTGAAAACCGTCGGCATCCTCTTCAGGTAACACCAGCTGTGTCGCATCGACCGCCGTTGCCAACCAGTCGCGGTACCGCGCCGCATTGGCCCGACGGCGATCGGTCAGCCGATCGAGCTGTCCCTCTTTGACATTCAGCACGGCCGCTTGCAACGTATCAAGCCGGCTATTGATACCCACGTGGCTATGGTAGTAGCGGGGTTGCATGCCGTGCGCCGCCAACAAACGCAAACGCTCGGCAGTCGTCTCGTCCCCAACCGTGAGCATCCCGCCGTCCCCGAAACCACCGAGGTTCTTGGTCGGGTAAAAGCTGAAACAACCGATGTCTCCCCAGGCACCAGCAGCGCGATCCCGATGGGCTGCTGCGATCGCCTGGGCTGCATCCTCCACCACCAGAATCTGATGGCGCTGGGCAATCTCCACAATGGCTTGCATCTCCGCGCAGCGACCAAACAGATGGACCGGAATCACAGCACGAGTGCGCGACGTGATCGCCGCTTCCACCAATGCGGGAGAGAGGTTATAGGTGACCGGATCAATGTCGACGAAAATGGGCCGCGCACCCAATCGCCATACGGCGCCCGCCGTGGCAAAAAAAGTAAAACTGGGAAGGATCACCTCGTCGCCTGGCCCGATTTCGTGGGCCATCAGCGCCAGTAACAACGCATCAGATCCCGAGGCGCACGATACCGCGTGCGGCACGCCACAACGCGCAGCGAGCGCAGCCTCAAGCTTGCGTACTTCGTCGCCGTGAAGAAAACATCCCTGGTCACAAACCCGCGCCATCGCCTGCTGGATTTCGTCTCGAACCAACCGGTTCTCCCGATTGATATCCAACAGCGGGACAGCCGGGGGGTCTTCCGCTACATTCCTCATGCTGGCCAAGCCTCCTTGCTTTTGCCATATCAAGGCGGGCAGCATAGGTTCGACGGGTCAACGGGTCAAGACGAAACTGGGCAGCCCCGCAGGACCTCTGGTCAGCTGACTGCGACGGCTAACTCCGCTTCACGCCAGTCCGCAAGTCGACCGGCATAGGACTCAGCCTGGGCCACAAAATCAACCCCAACCTGCTCTTTCCAGGCAGCTTGCAGCTGCTGGAATACAGGTCCCGCCGTCCCCTTACCTACGGCCTGGCCTTCGAAGGAAACAGCGTGGCAGATGCAATAGGTTGTGGAGGTACAGAAGATTTCGTCTGCCCGCAGAGCCTCGTAGCGTCCCAAATTCGCTTCCCGGACAGGAATGCCAAGCTGGCCCGCCAGTTCCAGCACATTGCCACGGCTCACACCTAGCAGGCAATTGCGTGGCTCGGGTGTTGAAATGACTCCATCCTTGACCAGAAATACATTCCAGCCTGGCCCTTCGGCCAGAAAACCATCTGGGTCCAACATAACAGGCCAGATCCCCTCGCCCAGACGCGCTCCCTGAAGCACCGCCATCTGGTAGTGCATGCGGCTGCGGGTTTTGGCCTTGGGATCGAGCAAGTGCGCTGGAATAGCCTGCTGCGCACAGATCGCCAGCCGCAAGCCATTCTGGTAATTCGCCACAAACCCAGCCATATGCGTAATCAGCGGCCAACAGTTGATGGTCACTGTCGGCTCTGGCTGTCCACCGAACACCGTCCCGTAAAGTGGCAACGGGCCACGCGACACATTGTGCATAATCTGCCAGTCCACATCCTCCGCCTCTGTCGGCTGGTTCCGCTCCAGCGTCTGGAGCGTCCGGGCCTCCATCTCGTCAAGGGTTAAACCACAGTCGATCTCCAGCGAACCGTAGAGACGATCAAGATGGGCGCGCAGATGAAAAGGCTGCTGGCGGAAGGTACGCGTCATTTCAAACGCCATGTCACCGAACATCAGTGCCGAATCAAAAATAGACACGCGGGCCGCACTTTCAGTGACGTACTCCCCATTGAGATACACAACTCGATCGGTCATGGCACAACCCACTAGTAAAGGGGGGCGAGGAAACCAGGCACTACGGAACCACCGACGGCCCGCGGGAACCCGCCCATTCTAAGGAAACTCAAGTGGAGAAGGAACCGAGTCGTCCCTGCAAACGCTGGCTACCGCCAGGAACGGCTATTCGCGGGACGGCCGCAATTCCAGAATCACGCTTTCGGACTCGGTTCCGGGCATCGGATAGGAAGCCAGGCGGCGCAATTCAATACCGTGCATCAGACCACGGTGCCGCG
>CAZITS010000769.1:2348-3374 GCA_964542185.1 uncultured Pirellulaceae bacterium | reverse complement strand
GCGCATCGGATCCGCGGGACACGCCTCCATCGGCCGACGAACTGGCACGAGCCACGTCCTGGGAGGCGACGTTCGCGAAGCGAAGAAGGTGGTGGAGCTTTCAGCCGGTTCGACCTGTGGAACCTCCGCTGGTCAAGGATCCCCGTTGGTCGGAACACCCGGTTGATCGATTTGTCATGACACGACTTCAGGAGCGTGGGTTGACGCCCGCGGCCCGTGCCAATCCACGCGTACTGTTGCGCCGTGTGACATTCGCGCTCACCGGCTTGCCACCCACACCGCTAGAGATGAGCACGTTTCTGGCGGACACGTCCCCCAACGCATTTGGAAAGGTGGTGGATCGGCTGCTCGATTCGCCACAGTTCGGAGAGCGCTGGGCACGACACTGGATGGACCTGGTGCGCTACTGCGAGTCGCACGGCAGCCAAGGGGATCCGCAATTAGCCTATGCGTTTCGCTACCGCGACTATCTGATTCGGGCGTTGAATGCTGACGTGCCCTACGACCAGTTAGTGCGTGAGCATCTGGCTGGCGACCTTTTGGTGGAGCCACGCTGGAATGCGAAGCTGCGCCTCAACGAATCGGCGATCGGGCCGGCCCATTTGAGGATGGTGGAACTGGGGTACGTCCCGGTTGACGCGCTCGACGATCAAGTGAAAGTCGTCAACAACCAGATTGACGTGTATTCAAAGGCGTTTCTGGGGCTGACTGCATCTTGTGCGCGATGTCACAACCACAAGTTTGACCCCATCAGTCAGGAAGATTTTTATGCGTTGTACGGCATTTTCGTGAGCAGTCGCCCGTCGCAGGTGTTGATCGACGAGCCGGCGTTACTTGACAAGAATCGTGACGCGCTGGCGCAGCTTAAGCAGAAGATTCGAACGGGGCTGGCGAGTGCCTGGTTGCAAGCCGCATCTGAATTGGCCGTTCGACTCCAGGAGGAGACAAAGCGTCAGGCACAACTTGACGAGCTCACTGCGCGGCAGATGCAGGGCGTCAAGAAGCAGTAGAGTATCTTGTTGAGGA
>CAZITS010000769.1:0-2338 GCA_964542185.1 uncultured Pirellulaceae bacterium | reverse complement strand
GCGGAGATCGAAAACCGGGCGCGTGCTCTGGTATTGCAAGCACGCGGCAACTCTGGCAGCAAGTCTCTGCCCGCGCCCGATGCGCGCTGGAGTTTTGAAGGCGATGCGCGCGATAGCGTGGGAAAGCATCATGGCGAGCTGCACAACGGAGCCACGGTGCGTGGTGGGCGGCTGATTCTTGACGGTGTGGCTGCCAATGTGAGGTCGGCAACTCTCGATCGCGATATCCACGAGAAGACATTGGAGGCGTGGGTCACGCTGGCCAACCTCCAGCAGCGTGGTGGTGGTGTGGTCGGACTCGACACGCCGCAGGGACAGTTCTTCGATTCGATTGTCTTTGGCGAGCTCAATCCACAGCACTGGATGGCCGGTAGCGACTTCTATCGCCGCTCACAGGATCCGGGTGGCGCGGAGGAGACATCTCAACCTGGCGAGTTGATTCATGTGGCGATCGTCTACGCCAAAGACAATGCGATTGCGGTTTATCGCAACGGACAACCTTACGGCACAACTTACCGGAAGGGAACGTTACACCCGTTCTTGAAAGGGAAGTCGCGTTTCCTGTTTGGGCAACGGCTGTCGGGTGTGAATCCGCCGCTCGCGGGGGAAGTCGAGGAAGCCCGAGCCTATTTTAAAGCGCTTAGTGCCGCGGAAGTAGCGGCATCATTCCAGGCAGGTCCGGCTGGCGTGACTGCTGAGGAACTCGCTGCGGTCCTGACGGTGGAGCAACGCGCTCGGCTTGCCGAGCTGCGTTCAGTCGGACGGCGGATGCGGGAGAAACTGGCCGGGCTGCGGGTCAAGGCAGGGGATCCCTGGACCGACGCCTTGGCCGATGCCCGTTCCAACAGAGCGAACCCACTGCATCTCTGGCAACAGTCGGTGTCACAGAAAGCCGGTGAAACGCCGCAAGAGTTGCGCAATCGCTGGACGACGCTGGCCGATTACTGGGAAGCAGAATTGCGTTCGCGGCGCGAGTTCAATCAACGCCACTATGAGAATCTCTGGGACCTGCGAGGCAAGCAACAGCGCCAGTGGTTTCGCTATGGCAGTATGCTTGATGCCGCTGGAAGAAAGGATCCGACACAGGTTCCCGACACGCTTCCTGTACACAACGGCGCCTTCAGTATTACACCAGAGGGCGATCGCGTGGTCCGGGGCATCCTCCCGGCCGCGGTCTATACGCACGGTCTCAGTAGTCGCCACACAGGCATGCTGACATCGCCCCGGTTTCTTATCGAAACAGACAATGTCTTTGTCAGGGTAATGGGGCGCAACAGCTGGGTCCGCCTCGCTATTGAGAATTATCCGCACGGAAATGGCGGGATCTATCCGGCGGCCCGACTCGATCAGGACGAGGTCGGCTGGGTGCGTCTCGATACCGCTTATCGTCGAGGCTCGCATGCACACATCGAGTTTTTCACTGTCGATGGCAATTATGGTGACCCGTCGCAGCGTCTGTTTTTCGGAGCGGCTCAGGTGGTTTCAGGCAAGCAGGCTGCGTTGCCACGAGAGACGACGGTGCCGATTGTCAGCCTACTGCGGGGCGCTCCGCCCGCCTCGTTGGACGAACTGTCGCTCCGTTACGGCGGCCAACTGCAGCGCGTTGTGCAAGCCTGGCAGACACGGACGTTGTCTGACGACGATACGGCGTTTCTTGACTTCTTTGTGCGACAACAACTACTCCCCACGACAATCGAGGAGTTGCCTCAATTGCGTGAACTGGTGGAACGCTACCGTCAATTGGAGAACGCCATTCCCGTGCCACGGCGAGCTCCTGGTGTGCGGGAAGCAGTAGCCTTCGACCAGCCACTGTTTGAACGTGGTCAACATACGCGACCGGGCCTGGCGGTCCCACGTCGCGGGCTGTCGGTGTTGGGAACTGCTCCGTTTGCGACCCGGCAAAGTGGCCGTTTGCAGTTGGCGGAGCAAACCGTGTCGTCTGCGAATCCGCTGACAGCGCGTGTGATGGTGAACCGTCTCTGGCACTATCTGTTCGGCCAGGGAATTGTCGCCACGGTCGATAATTTTGGCCAGCTGGGAGCACAGCCAACGCATCCGGATTTGCTTGACTATCTCGCAACCCGTTTTTCGAGAACAGAAAAATGGTCGATCAAGAACATGATTCGCTTGATGGTGACCTCCCAGGCCTGGCAGCAAGGCTCCCTCGCTTCGGCAGCGGCACATCAAATGGACCCTGACAACGAGTGGTTGTCACACATGCCCGTCCGCCGCCTGGAGGCCGAAGCGATCCGCGATGCGCTGCTTGCTACTTCGGGGCAGTTGAATCCGCTGCTCTACGGTCCTGGCGTTAATGTGTACTTTGTCAAGAAAACGGAAA
>CAZITS010000768.1:0-3383 GCA_964542185.1 uncultured Pirellulaceae bacterium | reverse complement strand
ACGCCCCAGCATATTCCCTGTGGTAGCTGCCATTTCCCCAGCAATCGATTACCAACTCCGCTTCGAGGAAGGGGATGAAACGCTGCCTTTGATGTACCGGGACGCGGAGCAGGCCAGGCAAGATACGGCCCTGTTGCACATCCATCCGCTGAACTGGCCGCGGCACCAGTTCTTTTGTTGCGACCCCAACGATTACCCCTGGTTCGTGAGCGCGGAGCGGTTGCGGATGAAACTCGGCTCGCTGGGTGTACCCTTCGAATGTGATCTGGAGACCACCGGGGGGGGCCACGGCTTCGAGTATTACAATCAGATGGCCGAAAAAACCATTGGTTTTCTGGTCAATCGGTTGGAAAAAGAACGTTTACGGGTACCCTGATGGTGATCACGGGGACCACCGGTCCAACCCAGGTCCACGTCGGACAACGTTGGCGGGGGGCATCTGGTGGTCGTGAACGCGGTTCTACCCCAGCGCCGCCGGGTGGCGCCTTGTGGAGACGAGCATGAATCAACAAACCTATCGTGGTGGCATCATCGGGCTGGGCTTTATCGGCGGCGCGGATCAGGTCTCCGGCGATGCGCTCAAGCAGCGGGTGGTCGACCTGGACGGAACGCATCTGGTGGCAATGCAAAATCACCCGCGGGTCGAAATCGTGGCGGGCAGCAGCCGCGATGCGGGTCGGCGCGAACGCTTTGCCCAGCGCACTTCAGCGCGGACCTACGCCGACTGGCGAGAAATGCTGCAAAGCGAATCACTGGACATCGTCAGCATCGCCACCTACGCGCCGCAACACGCAGAGATGGCCACCGCTTGTGCAGAACTGGGCAGCAAGGCAGTCTGGTGTGAAAAACCAATCGCCCCCACGCTGGCCGACGCCGAAGCCATGACAGCAGCCTGTCAGCAAGCCGAAACCTTGCTGGTCATCAACCACAATCGGCGCTTTCACTCCGTCTTCCGCAGGTTACGCGACGGGATCGCGACGGGTCTGTTGGGAGAGCTGACCTCAGCCGGGCTGCAGTGGGGTTCTGGTCGTCTGGGAAACGTCGGGACGCACATGTTCAACGCGCTCTGCATGCTTACCGGTCGATCGGTAGAGGCGGCCAGTGCCACCTTGGACCTGGCGGGGCGACCCGATTGCCGTGGTGACGCGTTCAGTGACCCAGGTGGATGGGGTTGCTTGCGCCTGGAAGGTGGCCTGATCACGACGTTTGATGCGGCCGATTTTTCCCAGGTACCCGGCACGATCACGATCAATGGATCACTCGGCAGGGCGACCACCGGTACACACGAAGTCAACCTGGAATTCTGGGACGGGCGTAGCGAGCATTGGCAGCGCGACGCAGCAGACCCTTCATCGATGGACCTCGCACTGAAAGAAATAGTACTGGCTTTGGATGGCAGCCAGTCATTCCCCGACGACCCGCGACATTCGGTCCATACACTGGAGACCATTCTGGCATGTCATGCATCCCATCAACAAAACAGCGCCTGGGTCGATATTCCCTTGACCGGACCGGCTCGTGAACTGCAAGTGCACAGCGGTTGACCGCAACCCGCGCACGCGAAACGGGTGCCATCGTACCCGGCGTAGTGTACCGGCCGCTTCCTGCAGGACGCGGCGGACAGCACGTTTCCCCCACCAAGAGATGCAGGAACCAGAATATCATGACAGGTCGTCTGCAGGATAAAGTCGCCATTGTCACCGGCGCCGGATCGATCGGACCCGGTTGGGGTAATGGCAAGGCCGTTGCCGTGTTGTATGCCCGCGAAGGTGCACAGGTGCTGGCGGTCGATCTGAACCAGGCCGCCGCCGAGGAAACCGCCGAGATCATCCGCGGTGAAGGGGGTCAGGCCACTTCCTGCCAGACCGACGTGACCGACAGCGAGCAGGTGCAAGCCGCCATCCAACAGTGCCAGCAGGTCTACGGTCGCATCGACATCCTGCACAACAATGTGGGCATTCCCGACGTCGGTGGCCCGGAAGACATTGACGAAACCAGCTGGGATCGTGCGCTGACCGTCAACGTGCGCAGCATGTATCTGACCTGTCGTTACGCCCTGCCGGTGATGGTGGCCCAACAGCAGGGTGCCATTGTGAACATTTCCTCGATCGCTTCCCTGCGATCGATCGGCTACCCATGTGTCTCTTACAGCGCCAGCAAGGGCGCCGTCAATCAACTGACGCAAAACATCGCCATCCAGTATGCCGACCAGGGCATTCGGGCCAACTGCGTGCTCCCTGGTCTGATGCACACACCGCAAATCGAACACTACATCCGCGACGGATATGGTGGTGATCTGGAGGAGATGATCCGCCGACGAAACGAACTGGTCCCGATGAAGAAGATGGGGGACGCCTGGGACGTTGCCCGGGCCGCGCTGTTCCTGGCATCGGACGAAGCG
The DNA here is from genome assembly GCA_964542185.1 of uncultured Pirellulaceae bacterium. GTDB lineage: Bacteria > Planctomycetota > Planctomycetia > Pirellulales > Pirellulaceae > UBA9264. Next base: position 982 of record CAZITS010000768.1, on the reverse strand, counting down.
CGGTACATCACCGGCACGGAGCTGGTGGTCGACGGCGGCATCACCTGCACCATTGCCTAGCGGAAAGACCGGTTCAGACGCGAAATTCGAGTTTGCTACTTTGCCCCGCACGCAGCTGCTGGCAATGTTCGTGAAAATTCAACATCGACTCCAGGCTGGTGCCTGCCGCCATGCGAGCCAGCAACTGCTCTTCCTGGCGCTGAATCGCTTCTGCTACTGGAAGCAATTGTGCCCACTGCTCGGCGGTCGCTACCAGAATCCCATCGTCATCGCCAAACAGAATATCTCCGGGATGCACCGTCACCCCACCGCAGTTGACCGGAATCTGGGTCGCAAACAAGTGTTGTGTGGTACCCGGCCGACAATCGACCGAACGCGCGTAGTAGGGTAGCGACAAGGCGCGGACAGCCGCCGTGTCGCGGCAGGGACCATCGTTGACGATGCCAGCCAGGCCCTTGCGGATGGCTTCGGTCGGAAAGAGTTCGCCCGTCAACGCCCGCTGGCTACCTTGCGAGTCAATCACAATCACTTCGCCCGGCTCCGCTTCAATCAGCGCCTTGATGACCGTCAGGAAATCATCTTTGCACTGGACCGTGTGCGCTGGCCCGACGAGTTTGAGTCCTCGACGGATGGGGCGGATGGCTGGATCAATGACCCGCAGCTGCAACTGCAGCGATTTTTCCGCATCGCAGACACAGGCCGTATCGAGTCGCGCTAAACGACGTTGAATTTCATCCAAATCCATCATGGCCCCATTATCGAGAATCACAGATTCCCGCTCGACAACCGACGGCTGGCAGACGGAAATCAGCACCTATTTGTTGTTTTCAATACTTCGCTGGAGACCCACTCTTTGTGCCAGGACAACGTTGCCTATCAGGGCATATAGTCAGGCCATCGACCAAATTTACCACACCAGCGACCAGAGAACCCACAATTACTGCGGTAATCGACATGCCAAATCCCCGTGCAGCCGTCCTCC
>CAZITS010000767.1:0-3385 GCA_964542185.1 uncultured Pirellulaceae bacterium | reverse complement strand
AATAAAGTCGCCCAGGTTCATGGCGAAGGAGAGGGGCGCGCCGTCACGGAGAGGCAGGAACGCAGCGCCCTGCAATGCGTTGAGGACGTTAACCAACGCCGACCAGCCGGTACCCAGTAGCAGCACGGAAATCAGTGCCATGGCGTAGTTGCGTACGCTCGCCAGCACCAGCACGCTGGCGATGGTCAAACCGCAACCCGCTACGATGACGAATTGTTTGCCTTGTGAGTCTGCCAGGATGCCGGCGGCGAAGGCCATCGGGATCAAGGTAAAGCCGAAGACACTTACCAGTCCGCCGACTTTTCCTTCATCGATTTGCAGGTGTCGCGCCAGCGGCACTTTGATACTTCCCAGCAGTGCGTGGCACATTCCGGCTACGGTCAAGGCGGTCGCTTGCATCGCGGTCAGATACGGGTCCAGATCCATGGGTTGGGCTCTTGCAGGCAGGAGGCACGTGTCGGGGGGACGCTGCCGTAACATTTGCGGCACCACACAGCCTAGTGGACGGGGGCGGAACAACATACACCCACTGCGCCAGTTCCAGCCGGTCCTGGCCGCCCCGGCGCGTCCTCATGCTGGCAATAGGGGTGCTTTAGCGAGGGGGTACACACTATCAGGCCTGTTCCAGCATCTGTTTGCTGTGCGCTTCAGGAAGTGGCGTCAGCGGTGACACGGAGGAACAGGTTGATCACTGAGGGGTGCATTGAGGAATATGGTGCGGCAAAGGCAGACAACCTATGATGGAATCTGGTTCCGCAGGCAGGTTGAAAAAGGGTTCGAGATGGTGGCTTCAATGTGCAGAGCTGGATGGTTCCAGCAAGGTTTAGTGGCCTTGCTGATGTCGCTGGGATGGCTTGGCTACCAGCCCTTGCGCGCACAAGAATCGTTGCCTCTCCTGACCCAACAGCTGTTGGGGCCGAGTTTTGAATTGCGGTTATTGGCGGTCGCGAAAATAGGGATGCTGGGCACCGAGACGCGATCTGTGGGGCCCGCGTTAATCGAAGCCCTCAAGTGTGAACGGATTGATGCAATCTTCGGCGCGGGCCCTCAGTTTTCGTCGCTGCGCCAGCAGATCAGTGCGGAATTGACCAGGCGGGCAGCGGATGTTGAGCCCCTCTTGCGCAGGTCACTCCACGATAAGAATGGGCTGGTGCGGGTGTGGTGCGCGTACGCGCTGATGGATGCCCAGGGGCAGAGCACTAGCGACGTGTTGCAGGTGCTGGTTGAGGCGTTGCAGCAGCCACCGGAAGTTGCCGCGGATGCCGGGATGGCGTTGGAACTGATTGGAGATCCGGCGCAGGGGGCGACAATGGCGCTCGTGGAGCGTTTGCACGACGGTGACTTTGCAGTTCGAGCGAACGCGACGCTGGCCCTGGCGGCAGTGGCGCAGGCCGATGTCGAAAATGAGCTGAGAACACTCCTCCGTTCTGGTGGAGTGGCGGGGATCTGCGCGGCGTTCGCACTGCAACGTGTGGTGCCATCGGCGGGCGACGACGCATTGGTGGCGATCAAGCGGGGCCTGCAGAGCTCGATACCCCAGGAACGGGCGCAGGCCGTGTGGGCGATCGGGCAGATGGGGCCCAGGGCGGTGGCGCTCGCAGGTGACCTGGTGGATAACTTTGAACGTTTGCAGCCGGAGCCAACCGCGTACTGGTTTGGCCAGCTAGGGCGGCTGGGAGTTGATCCGGCGATGGCATTGCTGGCGACGGGTGCCAGCCAGGAGTCGCGGCTCCTGAAACTCTTGTCGCACAAGAGCAGTCGTGTGCGAGTGATGGCGGCCACCGCATTGGTGCAGCGGAATGCGGCGCACGTGGAGGTGGTCCGTCCGATCTTGCAGGCCGCGATGCAGGACCGTAATCGTGACGTGAGTTTCGTCGCTTCACGCGTCTATCTGTTGCAAATTCTTGCCCGGGAACCCGAAGTGGGTCCGTTGATTGAAGCGCTGAAGATGGATCTGGGGTTTTCGCCGGTTCCGATGATCGTTGCCCAGCGTGGTGCTGCGGCTCTGGTGCCGTTGCGTGAGGTGGTGCTGGGCGGGGACGGGCGGGCTGCCAGACAGGCGGTCGAAGCTTTGGCTGCCATGGGGCCGGTCGCTATTCCCACACTAAAACAACTGATGACGAGTCAGCAGGATGGGGTACGACTGTTTGCTGCCACGGCGTTGGGGAAAATCGGAGAGCCGGCGTTGTCGCTGCTGGCAGACGCCCTGCAGGATGAATCGTATGCGGTGCGTCGCATTGCCCGTTACGGGTTAGTGGCGATTGGTACAGAACCGGCACTCCATGCATTGCAGAAGGTAAATCAGAACGGCGAGTGCTGTGGGAGAACGAAATGAGTGGACGCTGGCTGGTAGCCTTTCTCTTGGTCATGGTTTATCCCACCACTAGCGTGCTTGGGGGCGATCCCTATCGGTTCGAAGGGCGGTCTCAATTGCCCCTGCTCGTGATCGATACCAGCGGTCAGGAGATTCCTGACGAGCCGAAAATAGCAGCCACGTTATCGATTATTGATCACGGGGCGGATGAGACAAACGGACTCCAGGATCAGGTGACAACACGCTTGCCTATCGGAATCGAGGTGCGTGGCGCCTCCTCGCAATTTTACGAGAAAAAGACGTACGGAGTGGAAACGCGTGACGGCCGGGGGAAGGATCAAAACGTGCGTCTCTTGGGGCTGCCCAAAGAATCTGACTGGATCTTATATGGTCCTGAGTCGGATAAGACGTTGATGAGGAACTTCCTGGCCTACCGCCTCAGCAACCAGCTGGGGCACTATGCGCCGCGAACTCGTTTCGTGGAGGTCTTTCTGCGGACTTCCAATACCACTTCCCTGGAATCGCAATACGTCGGAGTCTACCTGCTGACCGAACGGCTGAAACGCGGTGGTAAACGGGTCGATGTGCAGCGTTTACGCAACCGGAGGGGAAAGGTCGCGGGAGGGTACGTTCTGAAGATCGATCGCGTTCGTGAGCGCGCTACGTATTTTACCTCCTCGATGGGCACGTTAGTGGGGCATGTCTACCCGCGTGGAGGACGTCTGGGTCCACGGCGACGCGCGTGGATTATCGATGATTTTGATCGTATGGAACGTGCCCTGGCCGGTTCCCAGTTTCGGCACCCTGAAATTGGCTACCGGCGTTATCTCGATACGGGTTCCTGGATCGATAGCATTCTACTGAATGAGTTTCTCAAGAACGTGGATGCGTACATTCTCAGTACCTATTTCCATAAGGCCAAAGATGGAAAGATCCACATGGGTCCGATGTGGGACTTCAATTTGAGCAGTGGTAATGCCTGCTACGGAGGTGTCTGGCATGAGAAGGACTGGATTTTGAAAGATCGTGATGCGCGATTTACGTTTTCGGTGCCCTTCTGGTGGGACCGTT
>CAZITS010000766.1:0-3385 GCA_964542185.1 uncultured Pirellulaceae bacterium | reverse complement strand
AGGACCGATTTGGCTCAAGGCGTAGCCATATCGGTAGGCGCGTTGACCTCCGCCGGGAAGCCCCGCCATCAGTTTGGGAATGGCCGGTTCCGCGGCCGGTCCGATGCCAGCCAAGGCGCTGGCGGAGCGGCTCCAACCCTGCTGGTCGGCGTCGTCGAGGGCCACGATCAGGGCAGCGACGGCGGGCGCCGCCTGCTTGCCCAATTGGTCAAGGTCGTAGGCGGCATTGCGGCGCGCTGGCAGGTCTTTGGACTGCAGTGCTTGGATTAGATCTTCTACCGCAGGAGGATCGTCTGCGTTCCCCGTACCAGCCAGGGGTAGACAGCAGAGCAGACCTGCCAGAGGCCACTGCATTCGGTTCATGGCTGCCCTCACGGTGCCGCTTCGACGCGTGTTCAAACAAGGTTCGACAACTGTCCCGTACTGTCGCCCAGCCGAGGGACTGGGGCGCCGATGCGGTGTAACATCGACAACAGCAGGTTCGCCATGGGGGTTTCTTGTTCGTAGCGGACGTGCCGTCCCGTTCGCAGACTTCCACCGCCACCACCCGCCAGCAGAATCGGGAGGTTCTCGTTGTTGTGGGCGTTGCCATCACTAATGGCACTGCCGTAGCAGATCATTGAGTGATCGAGCAACCGGCTGCCGTCCGGCTCCCGCACCGAGCTTAAACGCTCCAGAAGGTAGGCGAGTTGCTGGATGTGGAAGCGATTGATCTGCCGAATCTTGTTTTGTTTCTCGGCTTTGCCTTGATGGTGTGACAAGTCATGGTGTCCGTCGGGGACATCGATGAACGAATACGAGCGATTGCTGCCTTCATTGGCCAGCATAAAGGTGCTGATACGGGTCAGGTCGCATTGGAACGCCAGTACCATCATGTCGCACATCAGGCGGACGTGTTCTGGATAGTTGTCAGGGATGCCCTCGGGTTTGATCAGCCCCGGCAAGTTCGTGAGGCGTTCTGTGGTTTGTTGCTCCGCGCGTGCGATACGCCGTTCGATCTGGCCCACGCCCGTCAGGTATTCGTCCAGTTTACGTTGATCGGTTTTTCCCAGAAGCGCCTGCAGCCCGCGGGCTTCTTCGGCCACGCTATCCAGGATGCTCTTTTTCAATAGCCGACTGCGGCTGTCAGCGACGCCCTTGTTATTACGGAAGGAAAACAATCGTTCGAAGACCGCCCGGGGATTGTTGGATTTACTCACCGGGGTGCTGGCGGAGCTCCAGGAAATGCAGGAAGAGTAGGCGCAGCTATACCCGGAGTCGCAGTTACCTGATACGTGGGAACCGTCACAGCCAAGCTCTAGCGAGGGAAAGAGCGTGGCGTCGCCCACGTGGGCGGCTGCCAGCTGGTCTGCGGAAATGCCGACTTGCAGGTTGGCTCCATGAGTTTTGCGGGGCTGACAACCGGTCAAAAAGGCGGCGCAAGCGCGGGCATGGTCTCCCGCCGCATCGCCATTGGCGCGGCCTTTGTCGTGGGTCAGGCCGCTCAACACGAGCAGGTCATCCTGGTGCGCTGTTAATGGATCCAGAATGTAGGGGAGCGTATAGTCGTAGCCCTCGTCAGCGGGTGTCCAATCGGGCAGATGTACGCCGTTGGGGACCATCAAGAATGCCATGCGACGTGGCGGTGCGGCAGGCTGTGCCGCCCGCGCAACGTGCGGCTGCATCGCCTCCAAGGCAGGCAACGCCAGGCTGGCGCCGATTCCGCGTAACACGGTCCGTCGAGAGAGGCGTCGTGCCGTTGTCATGGCTCTATTTCCAAGGAGTGAAGGGATTTCCAAGGGGTGAGGGGTAGCTGAGTCTCTGGTATCGACAGCAATCGGAACGGTTCTGTATGAAAAGGTGCGGCCGGCCGAGCCCGCCTCAGCGGGATTCGCGGTACTGGAATGCGTCCGTCTGTACAACGGCCATGATTAACTGGGAAAATCGATAGTCGCCGGCGGCGAGGGTTTTCATGATCTCGTCCACCGCGCAGCGGTCGTAAAACTCCAGGCCACGTCCTAACGCATATGTTAGCATCTTTTCACTCAGGCAGCGACAGAACTGTTCACCACGGGAAGTGCGGAGCAGGTGGGCAAGTTCGTGGGGTTTGGCGAAGGCCTGCCCACCCGGGAGGGTCCCGCCGGCGTCGACGGGAAAGGCACCGTCTTGTTCGCGCCAGGCCCCGATGGCGTCGAAGTTCTCAAACCCGAATCCGATGGGATCCATCAGTTGATGGCAAGAGGCACACAGCGGGTTGGCGCGATGGGCTACCATCCGCTGGCGTAGTGAACCGGCTGCTTCCGCCTGCTCACCTTCGGCGAGCTCTTCGACACCCGGGGGCGGATCCGGGGGTGGAGTGCCCAGGATATTTTCCAGAATCCATTTGCCACGTTTTACTGGAGATGTGCGGGTGGGGTTGGAGGTAAGTGTGAGAATACTGGCGTGGGTCAGGACACCTGCACGTTGGCCGGACGCCAGGGCGACGCGGCGGAAATCCTCGCCTTCCACAGCCGGCATGCCATAGTGACGCGCCAGGCGTCGGTTGACATAGGTAAAGTCGGCATCCAGCAAATCGAGAACATTGCGATCGCGCCGCATGACTTCCGTAAAAAACAGTTCGGTTTCCGTGATCATCGAATCCCGCAGCCCGTCGTCGAACTCTGGGAATTGCTTGCGGTCCGGTTCAATCTCGGCCAGTTTGCGGAGGTTGAGCCACTGCCCGGCAAAGTTTTTCACCATGGCCTCGGCTTTTTTGTCCTGCAGCATCCTCAAGACCTGTCCTTCCAGGACACCCGGAAGGTGGAGCACTTGCTTTTCCGCCAGGGTGAATAAGGTCTCGTCTGGCGCGCTGCTCCAGAGAAAGTAGGACAGGCGTGTGGCCAGTTCGAAGTGGTTCAGGCGGCGTGCCGGGTGGCCTTCCGGTGGGTCGGGTTCCACACGGTAGAGGAAGTGCGGGGAGACGAGGATGCCTTGCAGTGTGAACTGGACGGCCTCCTCGAAAGAGCTGCCGTGCTGCCGCGCCAGCTGGTAGAGTTTCAGCAGGCGTTTGTCTTCCGGTTCAGTCGTGGGGCGTCGGAAGGCCATCCTGGCGAGGCGCCGGATAAGGACCGTCGCGGCGTCGGCCGTCGCTTCGGCCTTGGTGCGTGTGGTGGACTTCGGCAGAGGTCCACGGATCTCCACCCGGTGAACGATCAGGTTGCGGTCGGCGTTCGGCTTGTAATAGTCGTTGAGGAAGCTAAGTCCCAGGGTGTGTTCGCCCGCTTCTGCAGGGACGATGAGTCGGAATAGTTGCGGTGTGGCTTCGGTAGCGGAGACCGCCCACGTTGTGATGCGAGTACCCTTGACTTCGACTCCCATTTGGACGGGCTCGTTGGCTGCCTGGTGGCCAAAGGCAAAGATTGCCAGT
>CAZITS010000765.1:0-3394 GCA_964542185.1 uncultured Pirellulaceae bacterium | reverse complement strand
CTGACAATCAGCCGGAGTGGATCCCAATCCGAATACACACGCGTCGGGAGAATGTCGCTCGGATAAAGCGCCGATCCAGATGTGGTCGTCACGTAGGGCATAACGACACCGATCCCACTTGCCTTGATACGATCGAGATGATTTCGCAGGGCCTGCTCGCGAACGAGAATCGGATCATCAGCCTGACAAAGATGGTTGATGTTCACGTAGGTGCCCAGGAATGGCTGGCCCTTTCCATCGGCCAATGACGCGCAAACCAGAACAAGAAACACGCCCACACGGCCGTTACGATTGAGCACTTTAGAGAACCGAAAAAATGCCATGGTCCACGACTTGTTTCTACGTGATCCGGCCGTCCGAGTGAACGGTTCACCCAGCTGGCGACTTGCCTGCGAGTTGTGTGCTGACGGGGATGCGGTTCAATCAACCTGGGGTTCAGAACGGTACAGGTGGCAATCCGTTCAGACAGAGATCGCTTTACCCAACTGTAAAATCACAAAACACCTCTCGCAACACCCGGTTGCAGGAATCAGGTCACCGTGCATCGGCAACGAACCTACGCCAGCGATTACCGCCAAAGTTGCAACAGACGCGCCCCACGATCCGCAGGCTGCCGCCAGCGTCGAGGCGGGCAACGGCCTACCACTGCTCTTTCAGGCGACTGTCATCGTTGGCTGAATCTTCGTAATAGTAGTGCGTGCAGGGAATGAAGGTCTGTTTAGAGACATCTTCTCCATCAAGGTACTTGATGAATGCCTCAACCGTGCCGCTGGCCATTTTTCGCGGATATTGTTGTGGTGTATCGTAAAGCTTGTTCTCGAACACCGCCTGCTTGCCCGCTGGCGAGGCGTCGAAACCGATGATGGTGACGTCACCCTGCTTGCCTTCGCTGGCGATCGCGGAATAGGCACCAAGCCCTGAGGGATCATTGATCGCGAATATCCCAACGATGTCCGGGTGCGTTTGCAAAATGTCAGTCGCCACATTCAAACCACTGGGCCTGTCACCTTCGGCCGCAAGTTCGGCAACGATTTTCAGTCTGCTGCGGTGTTCCTTCAAATAGTCTTTGAAACCATCCACGCGCAGGACGCCGGATGTGGCCTCGGGATAGGTGATGAGTGCAATCTCGCCGGTGTCGCCGGTGGCCTTCATCATACTTTCGCCTGCGAGTCGGCCTCCCTGGAAGTTGTCGCTGCCAATGTGCGAAACGATCAGATCGGCAGCCCCTGCGGCCGACACCTGGATGTCGTAGGTGAACACGGGGATGCCGGCGGTGTGAGCGTCCTTCACCGCCTGGCCGACCGCCTGCGAGTCGACAGGGTTCAGGAAGATGGCGTCACATTCCTGAGCCACGAAATCCGCGATTTGCGTGTTTTGTCTGGCAGGATCCTGGTCGGCACTGCGGGCGACTACTTTGTAGCCGTGTTTCCGCGCCTCATCCTCCATGACCTCGGCAATGAGCTTGAAGAAGGGATTAGCCAGGTTCGAGCAGGTGACACCGATTTTGCCCTGCGTCTGCGGAATCAACGCGTCGTCCGTTTTCGAGCGAGCAAAGGGCACGATCGTGGCTGCCAACGCAGTCAAGCACAGCGTGGCAAAGACCGTCTTGGTTCGTCCTGAACGTTCCCTGATTCTGCGTGAGAGTTTGAATAAGCCGCCTTTGCTGCGGAACTTGTCCAGCAGTGTCGCGCCCAGGATCACCGCGCCGAGAACAACCAGCTGTTGCGGGTCACCGAGGTGCAGTGAATTCATGCCGTTTTGGATAACCGAAATGATAAAGGCACCGATCAACGTGCCGAGTATCTTTCCGGATCCTCCGAACAGACTTGTTCCGCCGACGACCACGGCGGCGATCACGTAGAGCTCGAACATCTGGCCAATCGCAGGCGAGCCAGAGCCAATTCGGGATGCCAGGATGCAACCACCGAGCCCGGCCACGAGACCACTGATCGTATAGACGAACACGGTCACGAACTTGACCGGCACACCTGACAGCCGTGCCGCTTCCGCATTCCCCCCCACGGCGTAAATATGGCGGGCCAATCGCGTACGTGACATGAAGATGTGGGCGATTGCATAGAGGATCACGAGCAAGATGACGGTGTTGGGAATGCCCAGCGAATAGCCACGACCGAGCCACGGGAGACCGTCCGGTACTTGATAGATGGAGTACTCGTTGGTCAAGATTCTGGCCAGACCGCGTGCGACCATCATAAATGTCAGCGTCGTGATGAATGCCGCCACGCGAGACCAGGCAATGATCATACCAGCGATTGCTCCCAGCAGGCCGCAGACGAGTGTGCCGAGCAGGAATCCAACCGGAATCGTCCAACTTGGAGCGTCGATTCCGCCCATCTTCTTCATAAACAAGGTCGCCACCACAGCCGAGAGCGCGATCAGGCTGCCGACGGACAGGTCGATGCCGGCCGTGATGATCACCAGCGTCATGCCAATCGCGATCACCGCAATAACCACGATGCGGTTGACAATTGCCAGCAGATTTCCAGGTTTCAAGAAGACGGACCGCAGACGCTTCTGCGGTACGATTACCTGGAGTCCCTCGAACTCTGGAAAATCATCGGGGATCGCATCGATGAGACGATTCGCCACATCTCCGTTGCTCACGACCGCAGCGAGTTTACCTCCACCGTCCCTGATGGAATTCAGTGCCACACGCACATCACGTGGAATGCCCACGGCAACTTGTGTCTTGCTGAATCCCTGCTGCTTGAGTACGTCAGCGACATGCTTTGCGAACGGCGCGGACGGTTTGCCGGCGGCCCCGATCACCAGGATGATGTCTGAATCCTCGCAACGATTGCCGGTCTCCTGGACAACCTCGTCGATGGCGGCACTTCCCGTTGATGCTTCCCTCTCCAGCGTCAGCACGCTAAACAAGAAGATCAGCCCCACCAGCACAAGAAGCATTCCGTAGTTGTTCAGCAGTTCCGTTTTCATGCTTTTGTTCTCATCGTTGCTCGCCCGGTGGCAGGATTTATCTGCTGGCAAGTCATCGCCAGTCCTGCGAACTCGTAATATCAGTAGCGCAATCCAAGGTAGCGCAATCCAAGGTAGCGCAATCCAAGGTAGCGCAATCCAAGGTAGCACTGTCTGACGATCTTACGTGATCGCCATCGACAAGATATCTTCCTGACGGGTGTTCGCCACATCGACGATCTCTCCCTTGATTTCTCCCTCGTGCATCACAATCACACGGTCACTCATGCCGAGGATCTCTGGCAACTCACTGCTGATCATGATGATTGCCTTCCCCTCCTCCGCCAGCTTGTTCATCAGAAGGTAGATTTCAAACTTCGCCCCTACGTCGATTCCTCGTGTCGGTTCGTCGAAAATGATAATGTCGGCGTGGCGAGCCAACCATTTAGCCAGGACG
>CAZITS010000764.1:0-3395 GCA_964542185.1 uncultured Pirellulaceae bacterium | reverse complement strand
GCCCGACGCGTCACGCTGCAACGTGAAGTCACCGCGGTAGCCCCGTTCGTCCAGGGTGCCAAGGATCTCTGCCAGGTCGACCGCACCACGGCCGACGGGCACCTCCAGTCCACGGCCGCGGGCCAGATCGCGCATGGCATCCCGCACATGGACATGCAATACCTGCGGCGCCAGGTCCGCGATCGCAGCGCTGGGGGAAAACCCATGAATCATCAACTGCCCGGGATCAAAATCGACCCCCACCACACCGCCCGGCAAGGCGTCCAGCAGGCGTTTCAGATCGCTGCCCTCTTCCGACCCGGTACGGGCCGCCAGCAGCGCGCCGGCGCGCTCTCCGTGCTTTCCCAAGGAGGTCAAACTGTCCACCAACAGATCCCACTGCAGGTCACCAGACTCGCTGGGGACCTGCCCGATCTGGTTCACCACCACCGGTGCACCCAGCGCATAGGCAACGGTCATCGCCTGGCAGGTCGCCTCCAGGCGGCGTTCCAGATCTTCCGACACACCGTAACCACGCCGGGTCTGAAAAGTCAGCGCACTGACCCGCAGATTGAAATCCTCCAGCATTTTCCGGATCTGCCGAATGCCCGATTGTGACAATTGACCGACCTGGATTTCCCGGCGGGCATCGATTTCAACGGCGCACGCGCCCAATCGAGCGGCCGTCTGGAGCGCTTTCTTGAATGGCAGTCGCAGACTGGCCAACTGATGCCGATTTTAATTTCTGGCACGAACTGCCTCGCTACAGGAAACGATCAACAAACCCAACTCATTTTATCCCTATTTGCCCTAGCGCCCATGGGCGACTTCCCGCGTGCTGCTGCCTGTCGTCTGCCGCGTCCTGCGCACGACGGCGGAGGTCCTGCCATGGCATCCACAGGTCGACTGCGGCATCAAATGAGCGAACTCTGGTCGATCGACACGCGGTCGTTGGCCCTGTTTCGCATGGCGCTGGGAATCCTGCTCCTGGGCGATCTGACGGGACGGCTGATCGACCTGGAAGGTCTCTACGGTGCCAACGGTGTCCAGCCGGTCGACGTCGTCCGGGAATTTCTCCAGGAGCAGTACCCCGGGGCCTGGTCGTTACACCTGCTCAGTGGGGACACGATCTACCAGGCCAGCCTGCTACTGGGCGCCGCCGGTCTGGCGATTGCCTTCATCCTGGGATGGCGGACCCGCCTGGTCGCAGTCGGTTGCTGGGTGTTACTGGCCTCGCTGCACGCCCGCTCTCCCCTGGTGACCAATGGGGGTGACGTGCTGTTGCGGATGATGCTCCTGTGGGGTCTATTCCTGCCACTGGGGGAACGCTGGTCGCTCGACGCGCGGAAAAGCAGCAGACCACCACGCCGCCGCATCTGTTCGGTCGCCTCCGTGGCCGCTCTGCTGCAACTCTGCCTGATGTACCAGTGGACGGGCCTGTTCAAATGGAACCCACTCTGGCTGGAGGGTGACGCACTCGCCGAGGTACTCTCGCTGCGTCTCTACTCGACCGACTGGGGCCGTCTGTTGCTCGACTACCCGGCGGTGCTGCGGTGGGGCACCTGGCTCACACTGGCTTTAGAGCTGCTGGGACCCTGGTTGTTGTTCTGTCCCTGGAAACGACACTGGGTCCGCGGGCTGACCGTCGTGGCACTCGCCGGGATGCACCTGGGCATCGAATGGACCATGCATGTCGATCTGTTTTCCTACGCCTGCTGGGTCGCCCTGATCCTGTTTGTGCCGGCCGAGTTCTGGGAAACGCTGACGCGTTGGGTACTGGAGCGTTGGGTGCTGGAGCACTGGGAGCCGTACCCCCTACCCTACCGCGACGAGACCACGGTGCCGGAGGTGGCCTCCTACCGGCAACAGAGTGCGACCCTGCTTTGCGGACTGTTGCTGGCCATCGTGGTGCTGTTCAACCTGGGGGATTTGGCGCTCCGCTGGGAACTCGCTAGCGAACCGATCCCCACTGCGATGCATCGCCTGGTCCAAGTGGCAGCGCTCGATCAACGCTGGGACATGTTCCGGCGGGCAGGCGGTCCAGATTGCCGCCTGCTGGCATTTGCAGAACTTCAAGATGGCAGGGAAGTCGATCTGCTCCGCAACCGCCCTCCCAGTGAGGATCTGCACGAACTGGAACCCGCCTTCCCGGCACGGCGGTGGGCGCTCTGTGTGACCGAATTAAGGCGTCCCAGCAAAGCCGCCTTTCGCTTGCCGACTGCCGAATTCCTGGCCGCCAAGTGGGATCGTCAACACCCGTCAGGAGAACGGGTGCGTCAACTGGCGTTGCTGCTACTACGGGAACCCATCGGGAACGAACGGGTGGACAAAGCGGTCATTTATGTCGAACTAGAGCGCCCTTAAGGCGCGCCGGTGACCGTCTCAGGATTCCGCCACCGCCCGCGTCGCCCGCCGCGGCCAGTAGCGCAGCACCAGCCCTGTCAAAATCAAACCGCCCCCGGCCAGCGTGGCTCCCGTCGGCATATCCCCCCAGGCCCAGTAGACCCAGACTGGCACCAGCAGCGGTTCCAGCAGGGTCAGAAAGGAGGATTCATGGCCGGTCACTGTCCGCAAGCCACGGGCGAAAATGACGTAGGGCAAGCCGATCTGGAACATGCCAAAGCCAATCAAGTACACCCATTGGGTCCCTGCTGGCCAGTGCTCCTGGCTGAGGACATAGGGAGCATACAAGATCGCCGTGACCAGATGATTCAGTGCGACCAGAAAGGCGGATTCAAACTCCCGCAATTGTCGTAGCGAAATCACCACACCGGCAAAACAGATCCCCGATGCCACACCCATCAGAATGTGCTCGGGGCGCGCATCTGCCAGGCCGAAGTAACAGATGACGCCCACCCCCAGCATACTGAAACCCATCATACTGCGATCGCCCGGCTGGACCGGTTCTTTGAACCAGAACACGCCTGCCAGGAAGACCCACATCGGTGCCGTGTATTGCAGCCAGATGGCCATCGTCGCATCGACACGGGTCATCGCGGTCATGAAGGTCAGATTCATCAAGGCGAACACGATGACCATGGGAATCAAACGCGGCGACCAGCGCCAACCACGTGCCAGTGGCAATAGTACCAGGCTGGCAAACAGGGCCCGCCAAAAAACGAGCAGGGGCCCACGCTGCGCGGCCGGCCATTCTTCAAACACATTCGCCTTGCTGAAAAAACCGCTGGTCGACCACATCAGGGCAGCCGCACAAACCAGCAACCGCCCCCGGATCAAGCCACGGCCCGTTGTAGCAGCCTGGGATCGCTCCACAGCAGGAGAGTCGGGCGGCGGCCCCTCAGGTTCAAGCGTCATGGCGGACACCGTCAACGGACAGACAAAACAGGCTACACAGCCAGATCAAACAACCATGGAAACAACTGGGAGCGCCGGCCTCACCTGGTTGTGGACCATGC
>CAZITS010000763.1:0-3395 GCA_964542185.1 uncultured Pirellulaceae bacterium | reverse complement strand
TTGCTCCACTCGATCAAACCGGCTATTCGAATCCATGCCCGTTGATGTGGCCTCTGTCCTGGGCGAACTAATCTTGGCAAGCATCTCGGTGGGAGCCTCAAAATTGAGGTATTCCAAGCGTCCATTGGGTACTAAAGGGGCCGCAAATCCGGCGATTCGCCAACCACTCTCCTGTTCGCGTAAAGCAAACACGACATCCGTGCCATCCCAGCAGACATCTACGTGAGCCCTTTTATTCTTGCCCGGCAAGTACCGAGTTTCACCAACTTGAAATTCAATTCCCTGGGTGTCCTGCAATCCAAAACTCACTCGATCGCTCGAATCCACCGCTTTACGGGCCTGCGAGGTCATCAAATTAACAGTACGTGCTTCGTCACTGTCTCGAAGTGCCTCCAGGAAAAGACTCACTGCCTGTCCAGGAGAATCCACGGCGACAGCCTGTGGCGATTCCACCTGCTCGGACTCTTCCGCCGATATTTTTCCACTAGAATCAACTGTCGGGGCCCCACAACCAATGTGCAAGAGGGCCATCGTGATAGCAAAGAACGCTGAAATTCTTCGAGCCACGGCATGTCATCCGCAATTAACGCCCATGATTCATCACCCGCCTTGGAAGCGGACCGGGCGCGGAGATTGCCAGGATTGCTCTCCCCCGTCAAGACCGATGTCTGAAATCGTGGCCCCGAGGCAACCTGGCACGGTCTCCACAGGTCTCACGTCATTTAGGAGGAAAGCTCGAAGGGGCTGAGCACCATGCAATACCAGGTGTGCACAGTCGATACCGCACTCGTAGCATCCCCCTGGAACCAGCAGGAATGTCTGCCTTGGTAAAGGCACAAACGCGTTTTCCCGAGGCACCGACTACTTCGACACCACGAGACTCTTCAGCATTGCTTTAAACGCTGCTTCATTCGCCTTGATTGTCGCTTCAGGACCATACAGCTTGATGAATTGCAAACCGTACTTCTTCGTCTCGACAATCGCACCTAACATCCTTGCTTTGGGAATCGGTTTCTGGCGGGTGAAGGGAGGCGGTGAGTACGTCCCCACGACATCCACGAAGTGCACCGTTTGGCCAGAGACTTTGTGCTTTTCCACTTTCGGCTTGCGCGACTGATTACGAAACTGGCCTTTCCAGCGATCAATGTTCGTCTTCACGCCACCACTGGCACCCATAAAGGTGAGGCGGCCGTCCTGACGATCTGGCTTGATTGCCGGTACGGCAAATTCGTGCTCAATGATTCGGCTCTTGGGTTTCTTGCGAATCCACTTGTCGGTCACTTTCAGCGTAACTTTCCCTTTTGCCAACAACACATCAGTTTTCTCCGCGGCACTCGTTGCGACGGGTAAACGGGCAATCGTTGCCACCAGAGCCAAGCAGCAGAGTATTGGTAGACGTTTCATAGTGGATGTTCCTCAACGTGCTCGCAAAAAAACGGCTTGGCACTAACCTGAAACGATTTATTCACGCAAAGGCCAAATGCCGGGGAATATGCTGAACAACTAACTATTCATCAGCACAGCTACCAGGATACCTAATAGTGCTAACGTAATCAGCAGGAGGGTAACAAAAATTGCACTGGCCGAAGAACTCGGTTGCTGTCGTCGAGTGCGTGTTGACGTATGGCTTCCGTTCTTTTGCTGGGTTCCTGCCTCAGACTGCGGGCCCTCCCACACAGGCTCGTTGGCAGCCAGTTGAGGACGCGTGCTCAAACTGGAAAACCGGGCCTCGGCAGCAACCCAATCTTCCCAACCTTCTCGCCAGACGAGCGAATCGGCGGTTACGCGTCCCTCACGAATCCACGACCGTAAGATCTCGCCACTCGCTGGACCAAATTGCCCTCCTGACGGTGGCCGAACATACCAGTTTGCAGCCGGCGCTTCGTTGATTGGGTCTATGTCCTTCGCAACGGGTGGACCCGGCGCGGCCGGTAAAACTGGTGGACCAATCGCTGGCTGGTGCTGCTGAGAAACTTCCCCGGCACCCACATCATGAACCTGGGGAGCAACCGATACGGACTCTACGTCACTTGCCAGGTTTCCACCGTTCTCATGCGTTACAACACGGTTTGCGGCGCGCTGTTCACTCACTTGCGTCCGTCTCGATGAATCCTCTGTATCCGGAATTCTTACGCGCGCATCACAGTGCGGACAAATTCCTCGCTTGCCAGCCAAGAATGTCTTGACGTGCAACTTGTGGTTACAGGACTCACAAACAAAGCGAATACCCATCGACGATCAGACTCTGCAGTCGTGCCCAATCTGAAACAACAAACAAATGTGCCAATGCCCGCTAGTTGTATGTGGAAGCTTCATGCAAACGCTTGCCCCAACAGCAACCAGCTCTGTGATGTTCCACGCAAGCGGGCTACGACAACGGTTCTATTATAACGACCACCTGCGTAACGGGTTAGCAGGCTGTCGTCTGGCAGCCTGCTACTGGCCGTTTTCTATCGGGCTCCCTGGGACGGACAATCTCGCAGGACTGGCCGATTCCGGTCGGTAAATACTGCTAACCCTCGCCACTCGCAACACCACGTAATATCAGCGACAAACCTCATGTTGCGGACCCGACGAATTCTGGTTTGACTTTCATGATTAGGCTGATTTTGCTAGAAGTAGTGTTTGTGAGATTGAAGAATCGTTCGTAGCGGCTACTTCCGTCAGGCAAGCACACACGGCGAACGCTCGACTGGTGTAACTCGATTCATTACAGGGCGGTGTGACTGGTTCGTGTTTTGATTTCCAGCAGGACCCTCACGTGAAACTGGAAACCCCTTCTCTCCTGATTACGGACGATGACCGTGGCTTCCGCGAGACGTTACGGTCGGTGTTTGAACCGCGTGGGTTTCATACATTACTCGCCAGTGATGGTGAAGAAGCGTTAGAGATCATCGATACCCAGCCGGTACACCTCATCGTGCTCGATATGCATATGCCGCGACTGAGTGGACTGGAAACGATTCGCCAGGTCAAGCAACTCGGCCAAGGGCTACCGTGTATCCTCCTCTCGGCACGAATGGATGACGAGCTGGCGGAAGAAGCCCGTCAACTAGACGCGTTTTCGACTTTACACAAGCCTGTGAGCTGTGCCGAGATTACGGGTGTCGTCAACCGTGCCATGCGAATAACCTACGATTGGCCTCATCGAACCTCGACGCTTCCCTAGCACAGAAGAAGTATCGGCTGCCAGACAGATACCAGGCTTCCACCGGGTGCCGCGACGTATTAAGGCAAGTCCGAGCACGCCGCTGTTGTAGGCTCTCACACTAGCCCAAATCGTACCGTGGCTTGAAATTTGGCTGGCTGTCAACTCAAATCGAAGTGCGATCTGACAACCTGAAACTGCCCGGAGCACTCTTATGAATCCAATCACCCGTCGCCATCTGTTACGT
>CAZITS010000762.1:0-3401 GCA_964542185.1 uncultured Pirellulaceae bacterium | reverse complement strand
CGGTTCAAACAACGTCGGGTCAAGCGTCACGGGAGACCATGTGAGGCCGCCATCGTCACTGAAACTGAGCGCGCGACGGTAGGAACAATGGTAACTACGCATGTTCATCATCAAGCGACCGTCGGCCAGTTCCACCACCTGCGCCTCGTCGGTACGTCCCGGGATAAACCACCCTCGACCGATCTTGATGCGTTCTTCGACCGGCACCGACACGTCAACCTCTGTCTCGGGGGCATACCGATTGACGATGCCGCCTGCGCGCCAGGTGGCGCCGTGATCATCGCTGTAGAAGAGACTGCTACGGTGGGTGCGAAACTTGTCCTCTGGCCCCGCATCGAAATGGTATGCCGGAAAAACCAGCCGGCCGCTGCTGAGCTGGATCCCCACGCCCGCCCCCGGTGCAAACCAGGTGGTTCCGGGTGGTTTCACCTGCTGCGTGATTTCGACAGGCGGTTGCCAGCTGACCCCGTCATCGTCGCTGCAGGTGATCCACGTGTGACACGTGTCAGGAGGCAGCCCTTGCGCAATCGTCCCCTGATTCGCCGGTGCCCGGTACATGCACATCGCCAGCCAGATTTTACCCGTGCTGCGATCCACCAAGGGCGTGGGGTAACAGACCGTGTCTGTCCCATTATCCACGGCAATTTGAATGGGCCCCCACGTCTGGCCGCCATCGGTACTACGGCGCAACAGCAAATCGACGTCCCCGTTGACACCACTTCCGCCTTTGCGACCCTCCGTAAAAGCCAACAGCGTACCGGTCCGACTGACCGCCAGTGCTTCCATGCGAAAGGTCGGATATCCGCTGTCCCCTGGGGAGAAGAGGGCCACGCGGGTCACGCCGGATGGTAATTCCTCGGCGCGGACCGAATGCAGAACCGGCGTCCCCGACAGCATACCCACGATCGCAGCAGAGAGGCCGTAGTACGCCAGTCTCCACAGATGTACCCTGGCCTTTGCACGTCTATTTTCCTTCTCCATGAATCCTCTCCTACGCATCTGTCGGCGGCTGGCGCTGGTGATCCAGCATTGCCGGCACCAGACGCACCTGACAAACCAGCCCGGCCGGCGCCTCACTGTAGCACAATTAAATCCCCGATCGACGCAACAAGCTCTATATTAACGGCAGTCTGCCACGCAACGCGTAAAGGAACGCCATGCAACCTCGACTGGAACATCTCTTGATCCTGCTCGCGTGCGTGACGACGGCCGTAGCGCGTCAGCCAGACACTCAGCCCAACCTGCTGCTGCTACTGACGGACAACCAGCCCTCCTGGGCGCTCCGCTGCGCGGGCACCCCCCTGATCCATACACCCCACCTCGATCAACTGGCCCGTGACGGCGTGCGTTTCACCAATGCCTTTGTGACCACACCGGTCTGCGCGGCCAGTCGAGCCAGCATCCTGACCGGTCTCTATCGGCGGCGTCACGGGTTTACCTTTCTGACGCCACCGCTCCGCGCCAGTCTGGCGTTGCAAAGTTATCCCGCGCTGCTCCGCCGCCAGGGATACCGCACTGGCTTGATTGGCAAATTCGGAATCGAATCCAATGGACGTATCTTGCTGGAAAACGAACAAGCCACGCTGGCCAGCATGTTCGATCACTTCGACAACTTCGAACACTGGGGAAAATCAGGGCCCTCGGGGTATTTCGTCAAACAGGCTGATGGCAGTACCAGGCACCTGACCGACATCACCGCCGACAAGACGATTCGCTTTGTCCGTGAGCACGTCCAGCAAGAGGCGGACCAACCCTTCTGTCTCTCTGTCAGTTTCAATGCACCTCACGCGCAGGATGACGATCCGCAACAGTATTTCTGGCCACCTCGACTCGACCACCTCTACAGGGATGTCACGATTCCGCCACCGCAGAATTCTGCACCGGCGTTCTTCCGTGCACAGCCCGCCTTCCTGCGCGCGTCCCTGGGACGCGAACGCTGGCATTGGCGGTTCGACACACCGCAAAAATACCAGCGCATGATGAAGGGCATGTATCGCATGGTCAGCGGAATTGATGAAGCGGTGGGGCGCATCCGCCGGGAACTTGAGGCCCTCGACCTGGCCGAGAACACGGTCATTCTGTTCACCAGCGACAATGGCATGCTGTTCGGCGAACGGGGCCTGAGCGACTGCTGGTTGCTCTATGAGCCCTCACTACGCGTGCCACTGATTGTCTGCGATCCCCGCGCGCCGGCATCCACCCGCGGAACCACACGCGATGAAATGACGCTGAACCTCGACCTCGCCCCTACCCTGCTGGAAGCCGCCGGCGCACCCGTACCCGGGTACCTGCAGGGCCGCTCCCTGCTACCCTTGTGTCGCGATCCCGCGGAGGTGCCATGGCGCCACGACTTCCTCTGTGAACACCTGTTCCAGCACCCCAAAATCCCCCAGAGCGACGGCGTGCGGACGCGTGAGTGGAAGTACCTCCGCTATTTCGAGCAAGACCCGCCTTACGAAGAGCTGTATGACTTGAGTGCCGATCCACAAGAGACGCAGAACCTGGCGGACAAGCCGCAGCACCGTGCCCGATTACAGGAACTCCGCCAGCGCCGCAGCGCACTGGTCGCGGCCGCCTCCCGGGGTACACCCGATTAAGCGCGCAGCTGGGGTACCGCGCACGGCTCTGATCCTGGCCGAGAAAAAAGCAGCGTGATGGGAGACGCAATAACCGTCCGCGGGAATGCCCGCGGACGCTGCTCTCAACGGCAACCGGCCTCACCATATATGATGAGGCCGGTATCAACCACAATCAGATTACCAGAAGATTGCGAGCCACAGACTGGTCGGTAACAACCGGGCAGTGCGCCAGCCAGCAATCCCCTTCACGCTCTATTAATGCTGAATCCCAAAGGAAAAGACCGCACCGAAGAGCGCCAGGGACTCGTCATCGGAATCCGCTACCTGGTGGTAAAACTGGCTCTCCACGCCGGCCCGGGCAAAAGTCAGCGCCGTCCCGAACAAGGGACGATTCCACTCGGTTCCCATCTGAATTTCCGTCACCGCGAAAGCCTCGTAATCATGAGGCTCGTCCTCATCCCCCTCTTCAAATCCATCGCCAAACTGCAGCGACGCGCGAGTCAACACGTACAGCCCCATGTTGTCGGTCAGACTGCGACTTAACTCGAGTCCCAGCAGTGGACCTAAGCCTCGCGTGCCTTCAACATACGGTGATACACCGTGTTCGGAGTCTGGTTTTTCCGAAGTCAATACCTCAGCATACCGCGTGCCTCCGGATAGCAACACGTCCCAATTCCCATCGAGTTCCAGAGCACTGGTCATCTCCAGATCAAAGTGCGATGCCCCCACCTTGGGCCGGTGTTCCGAGCCTGCGTTGTACTGGTCGTAATCGAACCAACGCAACCGAATACCCAGATCATTCGCACCTTGCCACCCTAGCCA
>CAZITS010000761.1:0-3404 GCA_964542185.1 uncultured Pirellulaceae bacterium | reverse complement strand
GGCGGGCGGGCCGGGATTCGTAGATGTGTCGATCACGCCCAACAACGGCACGACCTATTATGAGCCGATCGACAAGGAGGACGACGCATTGCACCGGCGAACGGTCTATCGTTTCTGGCCACGTGGTGGCCGCAGCGCATTGTTGGATACGTTTGATTGTCCGGACCCTTCGTCCACGGCGCCGCGCCGTACTGTCACCACGACGCCGTTGCAGGCGTTGAGCCTCTTGAACAATAGCTTTGTCTTGCGGATGGCCGGCCATCTGGGTAAACGCGTTGAGCGAGAGGCGGGGGCCAACGTCATGAAGCAGGTTCGGCGTGCGTATGAACTCACGTTGGGCCGGCAGCCGGACGCGGAAGAAGAGGCGTTGGCAGTCAAACTGGTCGAACGTCATGGAGCTGCGGCACTGGGTCGCGCGTTGTACAACAGCAACGAATTCGTGGTGTCGCAGTAAGCAGTCATGAGGAAGCCCTCTTGAGGGTGTCATTTTTCTGGGAAGTGGTGATGTATCAAGGCAAACGCAGAGATTTCTTCCACTGGGGTGCACAAGGGATCGCCGCTACGGCGTTGCTTTCTCTGCTGGAAGGTGACGGTATGGTGGAGGGTGCGGCGACGGCCCATCCGGTCCGCGCGAAACGTGCGATCCATATTTGTTTGATTGGGGGAATGAGCCATGTGGACTCATTTGACTACAAGCCTGAGCTGGTGAAATACCACGGTAAACCGCTAGGCGCTAGTGAGAAGCCGGATATTTTTTTTGGCCAGGTGGGGTTGCTGCGGCAGCATGACTGGGAATTCAAACAACGCGGGAGTAGCGGGCTCTGGATTTCGGAAATGTGGCCTCACATTGCCGAACAGGCAGACGATTTAACGCTTTTGCGGTCGATGGTTTCCGATTCGGCCAACCATACGCCAGCGTTGTTTGTGCAAAACAGTGGTTTCCAATTCAATGGGTTTCCGTCGTTGGGAAGCTGGTTGTCGTATGGAATGGGTACCGAAACAGAAGCACTGCCGGCGTACGTGGTGCTGCCTGACTCGCGGGGCGGACCGAACGGTGGGGCGTCGAATTGGACCAATGGGTTCCTCCCGGCGCAACATCAGGGGGTCGTTTTGAGGGGCGGCGAACAGCCGGTGCGAGACCTGTTTCCAGCCAGGGCGATTGATCGTGTGGAGGAGGCCGAAACACGCGAATTTCTACGCCTTGTAAACCGGAAGCATCTCGCCCAGGCGGGGCAGGATGCAGCGTTGGCGGCACGCGTGCGGAGCTATGAATTGGCTGCGCAGATGCAGATGTCGGTGCCGGAAGTCAGCGACCTTGCGGGCGAGACGGCCGCGACCCGGGAAATGTACGGTGTAGATGATGCGCAGACAGGGGACGCGGGGCGTCGGTGTTTGTTAGGAAGGCGGCTGCTGGAACGGGGTGTGCGGTTCGTCCAGGTTTACTCGGGGGGGCCGATTGCTGGTAACCCTCGGGCCAGCTGGGATGCCCACGAGAGTGTCAAACAGAACCATTCTTTTGAGGCTGGCCGTATCGATAAACCGGTGGCGGCGTTGTTACGCGACCTCAAGCAACGTGGCATGCTGGCCGAAACACTGGTTCTCTTCACAACGGAGTTTGGGCGAACGCCATTCGCCCAATCCGCGGCGAATCAAGTTGGCCCGGGACGCGACCATAACCGGTACGGGTTTTCTTGTTGGATGGCAGGGGCGGGGCTGAAACCCGGAACGTCGTATGGCGCTACCGATGACATTGGGTGGAAAGCGGTGGAAAATCCCATGCCATGGCATGATTTCCACGCTACGATATTGCATTTGTTCGGAATCGACCATGAACAACTGACTTTTTATCACAATGGAATCCGTCGCCGGCTTACCAATGTTCATGGTGAGGTGGCGAATGAGATTTTTGCCTGAGGTCCGCGCCTGGTACGGCGCGTTCAGGATTTGCACGGTAGTCGGATCAGGGAGAAATGGTATGCAGAGTATGGCACACGCAGGAAGTCAACGCCGACGCGAGGCGGCGTCGTGGGCTGTGGCAATTGCCCTGGTAGCGTTGTGCGGTAACGCGGGTGCCGCTGTCGCTTTCCCACTGAAGAGCAACCGGGTGCTGTTCCTGGGCGATTCGATCACGCATGCCGGAGGCTACATTGCCTGGATTGAGATGCAATGCCGACTTCAAGGAATGGACCCACTTCCTGAGTTCATCAATGTGGGCTTGAGTAGTGAAACGTGTACGGGGCTGTCGGAACCGGATCATCCGTTTCCGCGGCCGGATATCCATGAGCGGTTGGATCGGGCGCTCCAGCAGGTTCAACCCGATGTGGTGGTGGCGTGTTACGGAATGAATGACGGGATCTATTATCCGTTCTCGGAGGCTCGCTTCAGAGCTTACCAAAAGGGAATTGGACGTTTGATTGATAAAGTCCATGACGCGGGGGCGAAACTAGTGTTGATGACACCGCCTCCGTTTGATGCGGTTCCCCTGCGCCAACAGAAAGGCAAGCTCAAGCCAGCTGGCGAAGATAAATACGCGTGGTTTGCGATCTACGAAGATTACGACCGGGAGGTGATCTCGCGGTATGCACGCTGGATCCTTGAACAGAAGGATCGTGTAGCGATGGTCGTCGACCTGCATACGCCCTTGACCCGGCACCTTGCGGAACAACGGAAACGAGATCCCAAGTACACCCTGGCTCCCGACGGTGTGCACCCTAATCCGCTCGGGCAGCGGATGATTGGCGAAACCTTGTTGCGGGCCTGGGGAGTCGCCAAAATCAAAGAGCCCGGCGGGAAACTATCGTCTATTATGCAACGTCGGATGGAGTTGTTGCACGACGCCTGGTTGACCTCGGTGGGGCACAAAAGACCGGGAGTTAAAAAGGGGCTCCCCCTGGAGGCTGCGCGGAAACAGGCGGCAGCGTTGCTGGAGCAGGCGTTGCCGCTGATTGCTGAGCGCATTGACTAAAGCCCAGGGCAGAAGATCGCAGAAACGCGCCGAGGGGCAGGGTCAGAGCAGTTCCGAAATTGGGGACGCGTCTTCGGGCAGCAAGTAATGCGGTCGCCCAGAGTAGTCCGGGAATTGCAGTTTGGGCGGGACGCCCAGGACGTGGAAGAGTGTTGCCATCAGATCCTTGGGCTGCACTGGGCTGGAGGTGGGGAACTCACCACGAGCTGAAGAGGTGCCGACGACTTGTCCCATCTGCAAGCCGCCGCCAGCGAGCGCCAGCGTGGACAGGCCGGGCCAGTGGTCCCGCCCCCCGAACGCGTTGATTTTAGGCGTGCGGCCAAAATCGCCTGTCAAGACGAGCAGGATGTTTTTGTCCAGACCACGTTGCGCCACGTCTTCCAGAAAAACGGCGAGGGCGTGATCGAGGGGAGGGCAGATGGCGCGGAGCTGTTGGTCC
>CAZITS010000760.1:0-3415 GCA_964542185.1 uncultured Pirellulaceae bacterium | reverse complement strand
CTGGTGCAAGCCGGTAGGCGAGTCGGAGGCGGTTCAGTTTCCGCGCCCTGCAGGTCCGACATCTCGTGCGTTGGTGCGATTTCCGGGGAACGCGGCCAAGAGCGCGGGAAGCAATACCAGGTCAGCAAAGAGTGCCGCCGCAATGGTGGTGCAGGCCACGTTCGCGAACAAATGGTGCGTCGGTAAAGGGCTGGCGAATACTGATGCAAAGCCCGCGACCAGTACAATGGTGGTCATTACCAGGGCGTTTCCCACCGCAACAAAAGTCCGCCGTAGAGCCGCGGAAAAGTCGATTGTACCTTCCGCTTCATGTTGATAGCGGGCGAGAAAGTGGATCGTGTCGTCGACGGCAATTCCCAGGCAGACTGTAAAAGCACAGGCGCTGGCAATGTCGAGAGTTGGGTTCCAAAGCAGGCGGATGCCGCCGGTGACGACCAGGGGGAAAAGGTTCGGGATGACCGCAATCAAGCCCAGCCGGAGTGATCTGAAGGCGACGGCCAGGACCGTAAAGATGACGACCGACGCCAGCGCCAGACTGGTGAAAAGCTCCCTGACAACACCCTGGATCATCATTCCGCGGTTCATGGCCGGAGAGAGAACGCTGAACTGGTAACCAGGATATTTTTCCGCAAGCTCGTCGAGACGGCCTTCCAGACGTTTGACGGCAGGTGCGAAAGTGGCAATTCCCAGGTCGCCGTGTCGTGCTGCCACCTGGGCTCGGCGGGCGGTGGGCCGCCAGAACTGGTCGCGTATTTGATGTGGCAGGAAACCTAGAGGGACCACGTCTTGCCATTGGCGTATCGAAAGCGGGGCGTGCAGTACTTGTTGGTCGCTACAAGCTTGTTCCAACTCCTCCAGAATGTTGAAGATCTCTGTTTGGCGGGCGGCGGCCGGCCATTCCATGACAACACGCAAATGTTCGATACCCCCAAACGACCGCTCGCAATCAAGCATAGCCAGATATGCTTCACTGCCCGTATCAATCCGGTTGCCCAGCCAATCGTCCGGAGTAAGTCGCAGGGTCAACCAGGTCAAGGCAACCGTCGCGAACAGACCACACACCGACACCCGTCGTGCTCTGGGTACGATCCAGTCGACCACTGCCGCCAGGCGTTCCATATGTTTCGTCACGAGATCTCGTTCCAAACCGAGATGAATCCGGCTCCCCAGGAATGATGCACCCAACAGGGGAACGACAAGAACTACTGCTATGTAGCTGGTAAACACGCCGATGGCAGCGCCCCGACCGAATGCCTGCACCACTTCAGCGTCTGAAATGATCAGAGAACCGAATCCAATCGCCGTAGTGAGTGAGGTAAGCAGACAGGCTTTCCCAATATGCGTAGCCGCCAGGCGGGCCGCTTCAGATTGCGACCTGCCGAGCAATCTCTCCTGACGCAGATGCACCACGAGGTGAACGCTGTCGGTGAAGCCGATCATGGCGAACATGACAGGCAGTAAGGGATCCAGATCGGAATGCGGCTCACCCAAGAGGGCCAGCCAGCCGAGAGCCCAGAAGGTGCCGAGCGCAGGACCACTCACCGCAATCAGGATGGTCGACAACTTCCGAAAGATAAACAAGGCCAGGACAACGACTGCCACGTAAGCGGTCAACTGAATGTGCAGGTGTTCCTGGTCTGAAGCCCGTACAAGAGCCCTTTGGATGGGGATCAGACCAGTCAATCGAACGCGAATTCCGTCCGGCTCCAGGCCGTCTTTCAACGATTGTCGAATGGCTTCCAGAGGTTTTCTGGCCATAGACCTGGGAGCGATCTGGAGTAACAGAGCGCGGCCGTCGGTAGATACAAGGTGCCCCGCGGCTAACGGTTGCGCCATGGTGCGCTGTTTGATCGAATCCCAATTGAGTGATTCAGTCAGAGTCCTGGGTAGCAGTCGACCAGGCAGTCCCATGACGCCTCTGGCTGGCAGCGTGTCCAGCCAGAGAACCGCCCGTACCATTTGCCGCTGCTCCAGCGCAGCAACCGCATCTCTAATTGCTGCGATCCGCGACGCCTGGAAGAACCCGTCGGACTCTAGCAGAAACTGTACCGGTGCCCCAACGAACTGGAATTGATTTTCGCCAGGAAGTTCCTTGTAGGCTGCGATTTCAGCCCATTGCGCTTGCTGGCGGTCCCGGCGCTGGACGCCCAGCAGGCCCAGGGCGGGGGGCAGACTCAACGCCAACAGCAGCATCCAACCCCACCCACGGTGACGGGAAACCAGTAGCGCGACGTGTTCAATCAGCCATTTCATGTCATTGCCATACTGGCCGGACCGCCCGAGCCCAGTCAGGATGGGGAGTGATCAGGTGTCCGAATCTTCCGCACGATGCGTTCTTCGGAATATTGGGAAAAGCCATTGTTCAGGTAGTTCGGTACGGCCGCAGGGTGGTCGAGTGTGCAGGTGTGGAGCCAGAAACGGCGGGTGGCCACACTCCAGGCCTTTTCAATGGTCCAGCGAAGAAACCAGCGTCCCAAGCCACGTCCGAGATAGGATGGTAACAAGCCGAACTGGATCAGTTCGACCTCTCCCTCGCACCGCAGATCGAGTTCTGCATAACCTGCGGGAGAACCATCGACCTGCAATACGTACAATACGTGTTTGGCGTCCTGGAGACTGACTTGCAACTCTCCATCTGACAACGCTCCGCGACTTTCCCAGTGATAGTCGTTCCCGACGGACCTGTACAGGTAGCGATAATAGTCGACAGCGGGTGTGACCACCTCATGGACACAGACGCCGGCGGGGGCCGGTGGCAGCGGATCGTGAGGAGGCTCGAGCATTTCGAGGTAATAGACGGTGACCGCGATCTCAGTTTGTTGTGAGCGCTGGCACGCGTCGTTCATGGCGACCAGGCTGGCCTCGTCTGCCAGCCTGTGATCTGTGCCGGTCTCAATCAGCTGTGTCATGTCCAGCCCGCTGGCACTGACCAGCAGCTCGCTGTCACCGTAGGAGATGACGTCGTCACGACGGGAGTGCAAAATCCAACTCCGGCCTTTGGTTCGCGTCGCATCGCCCCACCGCTTCCAGGCGGGACAAAGAAGGACGAGCGGCGCCAAGCTGGATCGAAGATTCATGGCGATGGCACCGCCTCGGCTGGAGCCCACCACCACGTCGGGTGCGGAACGGTCGAATTCCTGCTGCGCGATGCGTAGGGCGCCAGAAAAGTCTTCGTCAGGCAGTGCGGGATTATGGACGGTGTGGCCGCGGGACCGAAGGTAAGACGGTTTCACGCCGCCCGGCACACTCGTCCAGCCGTGGAGGAAGAGGATCTTCAAAGGACTGGTGCTCGATCGTGGCCAGGCTGGAAAAGATTTCGTAACATACCCGTCACGTTTTGGTGTGTCTATGTATCTCTGTATTTATGCAGAAGAAGGATTGGGAAAATTTAAGCTGGGTGCTTTTTTAACAGCTG
>CAZITS010000759.1:0-3416 GCA_964542185.1 uncultured Pirellulaceae bacterium | reverse complement strand
GCCAGGTTATCGCGATGTGTTTTTCATCAACGACTGGCTGTTCGGCACCTACGTCTATCGGCCGGGATGGAACGGCGCGCTGCGCGACGCGGCGGACGGAACACTGGAGCCGTTTATCCAGCGCCGTCCAGACGGGATGCTCTACCGGCCAACCGATCTCGCGGTCGGACCAGGTGGGGACCTGTACATACTCGGCTGGGGCGGGAACTATCACTATGAAAAAGGGCAGGAGGGGAGTTGGGTATTTCGTGTCTCCTGTCCGGCGGGTGTCCGCCCCATGGAGGCCCAGCGCACACCACCTGCCCAGCGAAGCGTTGCGCAATTGCTTGCCGAACTGGGGCCGCAGAGTGTGCCAGCTCGGCGCGTCAACGCCCAGGATGAACTGGTGCGACGAGGCACCTCGATCTGCGACCAACTGGTGGAGGCGATTTCCACCGGCGAACTCGGCAGCGGCCAGCAAACCTGGGCTGTCTGGGCCCTGGGACGAATGGGCCAGAAGGATCCAGAGCGCGCCGAATGGTTACGAAAGTGGGCACTACCTGCAGCAGGCAGAGGTGCATTACGAATTGCTCGTAATCTGCGGATTCAAGCGATTCGCATTCTCGCCTCACCAGCACAGCGCTCTGGGAATCCTGAACGGTTACTGGCCGTGGTCGATGCCGCGTTGTCCGATCCTGATCCGCGGATCCGTTTCGCCGGTATGCAGGCTGTGCACGAGATGCGTCTGGCGCGTGCGGTGCGCGGAGTGATCGAGCAACTTGCCAGCGAAGAGGATCGGGTGGTGTTTTACGCGGGCTGGCAGGCCTTGCGTGCGACGGCCACCGTAGCAGCGCGGCGCGTCTTGCTCGATCACGAACATCCCCGCGTTCGCCTGGCAGCCTTGCTGGGTTTGCAAGAGGACTACAAACTGACCCGCGAGGACGTGATGGCCCTGGTCGATCGGGAACGTTCTCCCGAAGTACAGAGCTGGGCGCTGACCTTTGCCCTCAATCCGCTGCCCGTCGCCAAGCTATCTAACGATCGCTTGCGGATCGAGATGGAGCAGATTGCGCCCGTGGGGGAGATGATTGACCGCGCCCAGGCGTCTCGTACGAATCCAAAACTATGGCAGATTTATTTACGGATGCTGGCCCGCGCATCGGTTCGCGAGGGTGATCAACAGCAGGAACTCTTGATGTTTTATCGGACACTCGAATCGGTGGAGGAACGCGCATTGATTTTGCCTGCGGCGGCGACCACGCTGGAGGCGTTTCCCGATTTGTGGACCGCGCTCGGCAGTGCTGCGCCGCTTCAGCAAGCAGCTGTCGCAGGGATTTCCAGTCTGGTCAAGTTTCGCGTCAAGTCACTGCGGTCGGCCGAAGCGAATGTCCGTTCCACCGAACGAAGCCTGTCTTCGGTAGGCACTTTTTCGACACTCCTGGCGGATCGCCTTTTCAAGAAGTTGCAAGAGGTTGATCCGCAGGACTCGGCCGTGGCCTCGGCGTTGCGGGCCATCGTTGCCTTACCTCTGCCAGCGAACTGGTCTCTTGACCAGCAGTCATTGAATATGCTGCTTCGTATTCTGGAGATTCGAACCGAGCCTGTCGTTCGCCGCCGCGTGCTACGGCTGATCGGAAAAATCGATGCGACTCGTGTGGCAGGCAGGGAACCGCTGGTCAGATCGCTCCGACGGTTGTGTCGGGTGCCGGACGCACAGCTATACCGGGAATTATTGGCGGTGAAGGCGCATCTGCAGCTGGAAATAGAAGTGCCCATTCCTCCCCAGGTCACCGTCGCCGAGGTGTTGGCACGGTTGGGAGAGGCGGATGCCACGCGCGGCCAGCAGGTCTTCTTCGATCGGATCTCCGGTGCAGGTTGTGTGACCTGTCATCGGGTGCGGGGGCGGGGCAGTCCCTGGGCCCCTGATTTATCGGGCGTCGGTGTCCGGCTGACACCAGAGAATCTAGTCAAGGCGATTATCGATCCCAATGCGGCGATCACCGAAGGATACGCGATGCAGCTGGTGGTGACCGCCGATGGCCGGACCTATCGCGGGGCCGTGATCCAAGAGACCGGATCCGCGCTGACCCTGTTGCAGGGCGAGGGCACTCAAGTCACCGTTGAGACACGTACGATTGAGCGCCGTCAACAGCTCAAGCAATCGGTGATGCCGACCGGTTACGCACGATTCGATGTCCAGCAGCTGGCAGACCTGACCGCCTGGTTATTAAGCTTGCGGACCGCGGCCGCACCTGTCGCAGATTAGAGCCGCTGGAGGACGCTGATCGGCAGCAAGTGCACCTGCTGGTTTCTCGTGCGCACGCCGTCGCCGTGACGCGCGGTTAATTGTCCGTTTTGATTCTGGCGCCAGGCTGCGTCATGCGCACACTGTAAAGCGAAGTGCGGGCGGTAATGAACAAGGTCTTGAAATCGTTGTCTCCAAAACAGACATTGGCAGGCCCTTCGGGCACATCGATCTGCTCCAGGTGTTTACCGTTCGCATCGTAGATGTGTACGTTGCCACTGTGCGTGGTGTACAGATTTCCCTGGACGTCGACTGCCATGCCATCGCTACCCGCTTCGATGTGAAACAGCTTCTTGCCCAGGCCACCTTTCCTGGTGATCTCATGGCACTGAATGCTGGGAGGGAGGTCATGGTACTTGGGATCCGGGTGTCGTTCGTGTCCACCGGTATCGGCGATGTAAATGCGACTCTCGTCAGGTGAAAACACGATTCCGTTGGGCATCGCCAGAGTTTTGAGGACGACGTCAACTTTGTTGGTCTTGGGATCGAGCTTGTAGACCCAGTGCCCAGGAATTTCATGCGCTTCGGTCAATCCCCATGGTGGGTCCGTGAACCACAGACTACCGCTTGAGTGGATGGCTGCATCGTTGGGAGAATTGAATCGTTTTCCGTTGAACTTGTCTGCCAGTACCGTCGTTTTGCCAGTCGATTCGATGCGAATCAAATTGCGAGCGCCGTGTTGGCAGGAAATGATGCGCCCTTGCAGGTCGAGAATGTTGCCGTTCGCGTTTTCGCTCTGGCGGAAAACAGAGAGCCCACCCTGTTTGCTCCACTGCATCAGTTTGCTGTTGGGGATGTCTGAAAACACCAGCTTGTTTTCTGTCGGTAGCCAGACAGGACCCTCGGTGAATTGCATGCCGCCAGCGAGTTTCGTCACTTTCGCGTCTGGGGCGACGAGCGATGTGCGATCGCCAGCAGGACTGACAATGGTCCCGGCAAGGACCAGCAAATGGGCGACAAAGCAAGTGTGTGTGCGAGACATCGCGTCAGCTCCAAGGGGTATCTGCAAGATGGATGATGCCGTCCAGGGTAACAGATAGCCTATGCGGTACATTTACCTGCGGATAGTCCCCTCGCCGCCCGTACTGCTGCGGCTGGTGGTTGCCCCGCGCGGTGACAGTTCCTCCGCAGG
>CAZITS010000758.1:0-3419 GCA_964542185.1 uncultured Pirellulaceae bacterium | reverse complement strand
AATCCGTCCTCTCGCCCCTGTTCGTCGCTCAACCAGGTGATTCCTAGGCCGGTCCGCATTTGCAGTAGCGAGGACTGGGCGAATCGGAACACCGCGTTGGCGTCGCCTGTCCAGAGTGTGTCTCGCGACCCCGACTGGAGGGTTTCCTGGCGGTGATAGAATTCGGTATCCAGTCCAAAACGTGGAAGTGTGTCCAGCAGTACCTGGCCGCCGGTTGAGGAGACGCCTGAGAAGCTCTCCAGGTATTCACTACGGGCCCGCAAGTGCCAGACTTTCGTGGTCGCTTGATGTTCTGGGCCGATGACTAGATTTCCTGGCGCACCGCGTTTGTAGGGATAGCTGAAAAACCGGCCGTGCTCGCGGTAGTTGTCGTCCAGGATGATCGGTGGCCCCCAGAACGGGAGCGTGACGCCGAGTGCCAGCATTTGCCCAACAAAATTGTCCGTTTCACGAACCCGGGGGCTGCGCCGCCGGCGTTTTCGGGGAGGGGCTTCAGGCTCCTTCTCCGCGCGGACATCGTGTCGGAGCGATTCCAACGTGTCCTGGGCCTGACCCCAATGGGAGAGTGTCAGCAACAAGGCACCGACGGTCAGCCAACAGGTGATCCAGCGGAAACGGACTTGTCTCATGAGCATGGCGCCGCGCGCGTTAGCACAACGCTGCGGTGTCGAGGTCGTTTGGGTACGGCGGGACCATAGCGAATTGCACCGTCGAGGGCTAGTTGGGTTCGCGTAGCTGACCAGGATGCTAGCGGAGACGCCTGGGATCCTTCGCGAGACGCGGTTATGACGCGCTGCTCGAGGCAGGGGTGGCTGGTGGCGGTCGCTTGATTCCAGACAATTTTTTCCGTACTTGCAGAAACCCGGCGATCAGGAAGAAGGCCAGGATGGCAACCAGCACAACGGAAGTGAGACGCGAGTTCTTCAGTTGCGCCCCGACCAGGGCAACCCGTCCGTTGAGGATCAGCAGGACACCCGCCAGCATGGGCACGAAGAGGGCTCCTACGACCGCGTAGGTTTTTTGCATGGTCTGGAAATCGAAAGTCATCAGTCCTGCGATCGGGATCAGGGCAATCGCGTAGAGAAATCCACGATAGGGGATGGACGCGGTATCGACATCGTTGTCGCTGCGCGACGCGCCTGGCCGCAGTGACCAGACGTCGGCGAACAGGTAGGGGATGCCCTGGCAGACGCCCAGCAGGCTGCTGACCACGGCACCCCAGGTCCCGACCAGAAAGGCCCAGCGGGCAACCGTACCGGCACGCCCCAGACTGGACTCGAGTTGGTTGGCGATCTTGACAATCAAGCCAGCACCACCACCTTGCAGGTCTCCGAGAGAGCTGCCAATGATCACCATTCCCAAGCCGAAGACTGCGGTGACCAGGTAGCCCGTGGCGAGGTCGATTCGGCAGGTCTGGAGGGCGTCTGCGCCAGTGCGTCCCTTTTCACGAATCCAATAGCCGTAGTTGAGGACCGTGACCGTGCCCCCCACGCCACCCATCAGGGCCAGCGTCCACATGACACCGCCGGGCGGGATCGTGGGAACCAGCAGGCCGCTGGCCGCCGCCGGCCAGGAGGGGCAAATGGCGACCGCCGTGACCACAACGATCACAAACATGACCCCGATACAAAGGCTCATGACCCGTTCAAACAGTCGGTACCCCCCGAGCTGTACCAGGATGATGGCAATCACGCTGTGCAGAACGCCATAGAAGATTTTGTCTTGGTTGGCCTGGGCAGCGTCCATTCCGAAGAGCGGGAAGATGGCATGGCAGGTCACACCGATGGCACTCATCAGGGCACCGCCGACCAGGAAACTCCAGATCAACAGGTAGATCAGGAATAGCCATTTTGCGGTTTGCCCAAAGCGATCGTAACAGCCCTCGATCAGGGTGGTGCCTGTAGCCAGCTGCCAGCGGGCCAGACCTTCGTTGAGCACGAACTTGAAAAAGGATCCCAGCACGACCGCCCAGAGTACGGTGACTCCCAGTGCGCTGCCGGTAAAGGCGGCGGTGGCCAGGTCACCTGCGCCGACACCGGTGGCGGCAACCAGGATCCCCGGACCAATCATCGCGAGGAGATTGGAGTTTGAGGGCATCGAGTTTGAGGGCATGGAGTTTGAGGGCATGGAACTGCTCCGGTAGTGATATCCGCATATCTTACCGGAAGCGGCGGCCGCCGGCTCGCGGTGTTCCGAGTTGCCACGGAAGCAGGGTGTTGTAGTGCACGGTTTGTGAGCAAGTCGCAGGCGTTGGCATGCCAACCCTTCAGACGGGACTTCCTGGTACCGAATGGTTAAGATGAAGTGCGTTTGGCGCGGACGTTTGCCGCCGCTGTACCGCGGCGAATCGCCAATCGAGCGATTCTGTTGAGGATGTTGTGATGCTGACAGGTTCTGTTGACGATCTGCGCACCGTGCCAATCTGGAGACGGTGGCTGTTCCTGGCTTTCGCGGTCTGCCTGGCAGGCAGCGAAAGCGTAACCGCTGCAGAGACGCCTCCTCCTGGTGC
The DNA here is from genome assembly GCA_964542185.1 of uncultured Pirellulaceae bacterium. Lineage (GTDB taxonomy): Bacteria > Planctomycetota > Planctomycetia > Pirellulales > Pirellulaceae > UBA9264. The sequence continues at coordinate 910 of CAZITS010000758.1, read as the reverse complement.
GTCAGCCGTGGAAGACCCCCGCGCGTTCTGGGCTTTTCGTCCGCTGGTGGCGCCGGTGGTACCGAGACTGCCGGGTTCCCTGTCGGAGCAAGTGCGTACGCCGATCGATGCTTTTATCCTGCGGCAACTTGCCCACCGCAAGCTTTCCTTTTCACCCCCGGCGCCACCGGCGCGGCTGGTGCGGCGCGCCTGGTTCGATCTGCTTGGGCTGCCTCCCTCACCAGAGCAGGCAGAGGCCTTCCTTGCGGATACCACGCCACAGGCCTATGAACGTTTGATCGATCGCCTGTTGGCCTCTCCTCATTTCGGGGAACGCTGGGGGCGACATTGGCTGGATGTCGTTGGCTATACGGACCTGGTGAGCTATGACGGCGACACGACGGGGATTTTTGGGTTTATCACAGGCCGTTGGCGTTATCGCGACTATGTGATCGACGCCTTCAACGAAGACAAGCCGTACGACCGTTTTTTGCGGGAGCAGATTGCCGGTGACGAACTGGTCACCTGGCGCACCGCCCCAAAGTACACACCGGAAATGGTGGCGACACTGGCGGCGACTGGTTTTTGGCGAAACGCCGAAGATCGCAGTGAGTCAGCCAAGGAACTCGAGTACAAGTGGTCCTTCCTGTACAACACGATGCAGACGTTTGGCACCGGCGTGATGGGGCTCACGCTACGGTGTGCCCGCTGTCACGATCACAAGCACGAACCGATACCCCAACGCGACTATTTTCGGCTGCTTTCCCTGATTACACCAGCGTTCAATGTTGAGAACTGGAAGAACCCCAAGGAGCGTGCCATTCCGGCAATTTCTGCGGCCCAGAAGAAGGTGATGGATGTCGCCAATGCCGCGATCAACAAACAGGTGTCAGATCTGGAAGCACGCGTGGCGATGGTGAAGGCAGACCGC
>CAZITS010000757.1:0-3420 GCA_964542185.1 uncultured Pirellulaceae bacterium | reverse complement strand
CATCACCACTATAGAGACTGGGGCCGCGGGGTGGGGCCGGGCCAAAGCGACAGGCTCCTGACCCGTCTGGCCCTCGCTCCCCGTAACGGACAGAGGAACAGGCCTACGCGCTGGACCTAATCACAAGAAAACCCCAATCACAAGTAAAAACCGCCCCCGCCTGACCCAGGGTGGGGGGGTGCCGGTACACCGCAGGGAGTCATCCGGCGTTGTTGCAGCCCGCCGGTCGGCCTATGATAGGGTAGCTGGGGGAGATACTTGTTCTGACCTCCCCAGACCACTTTCACGAGTCGGATGGGTTGCCATGAAGCACTCCTACGCCTGCGGGTCCGCCGAACATGACGTGCATCGCCGCGCCTTTCTGGGATCGTCGATTCTGGGTGCAGCCGGAATGGGTGAGCTGCTCACCACCAGCGCGATCGCGGAACAATTCAAGGCGAGCCACAAACAAGTGCTCAACATCTTCCTGCACGGTGGTGTGAGCCAGCTGGAGACCTGGGACCCCAAGCCCAATACCGACACGGGTGGCCCTTTCCGTACGATTCCGACGTCCGTCACGGGGACTCATATTTGCGAGCTGCTACCACATACGGCTCGCCAAATGCACCATCTTTCTGTGGTCCGCAGTCTGGACACCAAGAACGGAAATCACGCCCGCGGCGTCGTCGAAATGACCACCGGCCGCAAGGAAATTCCTGGCACCGATTATCCTCACCTGGGCGCGGTCACCGCCAAAGCGCTGACACCCTCCAGCTTTACCCTGCCCAGTCACATTCTGGTCCGCCAGACGGCCGGCAAACGCAACGTCGAATCGGAGTTCCACAAACCGGCGTACCTGGGACCGCGCTACGCCAACATGGCGATCTACGATGCCAAACCGCCGGAATTCGGAGCGGAGAAAAAGAACCCACAAACGGCCCAGCGGAGCAATCGCCTGCGTGAACGATTCAACAACCGTTCCGCACGACGCCGGCGCTCCGCCGACACCGCGGCCTACAATTTCTCTTTCGACCAGGCGCGACAGTTGCTCGCGCAGCGGGATGCCTTCGACGTTCGCAAAGAATCCAAGCAGGATCAGCAACGCTACGGAACCAGTCTGTTTGGTACACACTGTTTGCTGGCCCGTCGCTTGCTGGAACACGGGATTCCCTACGTTCAGGTCAACCATGCCGACTATGACACGCACCACGAAAACTTCAATTTTCACATCGAGCAGCTGGGGGAGTTCGACCTGCCCTTCTCACTGCTGATCGCCGACCTGGCGGAACGCGGTATGCTGGAAAATACACTGGTGTGCGTGATGAGTGAGTTTGGTCGGACACCGAAAATCAACAAGACTTACGGTCGCGATCACTGGGGTACGGCCTGGAGCGTTCTGCTGGGCGGAACCGGAATCCAACCCGGTGCGGTCGTTGGTAAAACAAACAAGAATGGCACTGAGGTGGTCGAAAGGGTTGTCGACCACGGCCACATCTTCCACACGATTCTGCAAGCCGCAGGCGTCGACTCAAAAGGCGATTTCGAGGTCGGAGACCGGCGTTTTCCGATCGCCGATCCAGCGAAAGACGCCATCACGGAGCTGTTGGTATGACAACAAACGCGACAGCCGCCATGGACCCCAAACAAACCAAACTGATCAAAGAATTCAAGCACAATCGTCCGCTGACAACGTGCTTCTGGGATCCGCTTTCCCGGTACGTCTTTTTCGGTGCCGAAGACCACTTGATCCACCGCTTCGACCTGGCCAGTGGGCAGGCCTCTGCATTCACCGGACACGACAGTTGGGTCCGCACACTGGCCGCATCCGCCGATGGCAAGACGCTCTATAGTGGCGGTTACGATGGCCGACTGATTTTCTGGGAAGCGGCTGCCAGCCAACCGAAACCACTGCGCACGATTGAGGCACATCAGGGTTGGGTGCGGGCCGTGACCCTCAGCCCGGACGGCAAGTACCTGGCCACGTGCGGCAATGACCGTGTGGTCAAGGTCTGGCAGGCGAGCGACGGTCAAATGGTGCAGGAGTTTTCCGGACACGAAACGCACGTCTACAACGTCGTTTTCCAACACGACTCCCAGGGACTCGTTTCCTGCGACCACAAAGGAGTGGTCAAAACCTGGTCGTTAAATGGCCAGCCCGCGCGGGAACTTTTGCGAGTGGAAGCACTACATGGCTATGACACCACTTTCCGCGCCGACATTGGGGGAGCACGCGATATTGCCATGCGCAGCGACGGTACTCAATTGGCCCTGAGCGGCATCTCGAAAGTCACCAATGCCTTCGCAGGCGTCGGTGAAGCGGTCGTCGCCCTGGTGGATCTCTCCAAAGGAACCCTTGACCGGGTGCTGCAACCCAAGGACAAAATCAAGGGCACCATGTGGGGTGTGGCGCATCACCCGGCCGGATTCTGGATCGGCTTGTCCGGGGGCAGTGGCGGCGGTTCCCTGGGATTCTGGAAAGGCGATACCAACGACGAACACTTCAAGCTGCAACTCAAGAACGATGGCCGCGGCATGAGCGTTTCTCCAGATCACCAACGTATCGCCGTGGCGCACGCTGATGCGCACTTGCGGCTCTACCAACTGCAGTCCGCCTAGTTGGTAACCCGTTGGACTCACAACGCATCGCCCAGCAGATGCCTTTGGCATGGCGCCCGCAACGCCGCCAAAACCGGTGTGCCTGCGGCTCTCCCAGCCTGCGCTTTGTTCCGCATCGCGTTGTAGGCGCGGGCATTACATCCAGATATGTCGATCGACGGTGCATTTTATCGGCAGGACGCCCAGGAAAAGCAGTTTCAGCATTACTGGAGATCAATCTCATGAAAGCTCTTGCGATTTTTCAGACCGCGCTGGTGATGGCCTGCCTGGCGAGTCCGGCAGCTGGCCAGGGTATGCCCGAGAACATCCGACAGCAGATCGACCAGCATTTGATCGGTCGCTGGTCGAGTCAGCTGGATTTTGATGGAAAAACGACCTCAGAAAGATTCACCTACAGGTGGGCCAACGCCAAGAAGAAAAACAGCCTGCTGTTTTCCCTGACCACGGAAGGCTACACAGGGACGCAAATCGGGTTCTGGGATGCCGAGAAAAAGCACTTTGTGTTCCAGGCTCAAACGTCCCGTGGCGATCACTTCGTGACCGTTTACGACAAGTTCGCAGAGGACAAATGGAGCGGGCACGGCAGCGGTATTTTCGACGGGAAGGTCTGGGACTCCGATGCCGCGCTCTCCTGGCCCGATGCGAACAGCCTCCATTACGAGGACATCACCGATGGCAAGCCGTGGGTCTCCAAAGCCAGACGAGTGGCGAAAAGCCAACCGGCCGGGAACTTCGACGAGAAGAAAATCCTGGCAGAGGTCGAAGCTGCTCTGCGACAATGGGAAGCGGCGTTCAATGCCCATGATGCAGTCGCCTTGTCAAAGC
>CAZITS010000756.1:0-3422 GCA_964542185.1 uncultured Pirellulaceae bacterium | reverse complement strand
CGCACTGCGATCTTTCACTGTGGCTGGTGGCTTCTCACTTTTCGCCGGCGGATGGTTCGGTGGCTGCTGCCGGCGAACCAACTCAGCTTCTCGTTGCTGCAACTCGGCTTCGCGCGTATCAAGTTCGTGTGCGCGGGTTTCCAACTCGCGTCCTTGCTCGGCGCGCTGCACGTTCCAGGCAGCGGCGCGCTGCTGTTGTCTCGCTTGCAGCCTTTCCTCCCGGGACCGTAATTTTTCCAGCAACCGCTCCTCGCGTTTGACCTGAACCTCGCGTGTTGCTAATTCCTGTGAGCGTAGTTCGCTGTGCAAGTCAGACTCTTCATCAGGATGCTCCAATGCCGGTTCGGAATCGCTACGCTCTGGCCGCGCCATCGCGCCTAGTAATGTGAGGGTGGTCTGACCGATCTGAATCGAGTCCCCCCGCGACAGCGAAGTCACCTCGTACCGCGTGCCGTCTCGCCAGGTTCCCCCGCTACTCAATAAATCCACCACCCACAAAGAATCCGCCGACCAGTACAGCACGCAATGCGCTGCCTCTAATTCCGCATCATCGATGCGAAGATGACTGGGCCGGTCGTTTCCTACAATCGTTAGTCTGCCCAGTTGTCGACGACGCGGGGACTGCGTTCCAGACACAAACTGGACGACCGGCTTCTCGGCAGCTTCCGGTCGGTCCCCAGCCACGTCTCCCGACACGTTTCCCGCGGCATCTGGACCACCATTTCCAGAAACGGATTTGACATACAACGAGTGGGTGCCGAGCTCTAGTTCCTGGGTTGGTGTGACCCAGCGCCCTCGACGGCGCGTCGGCTTGACTGATTTCCCTAATTCCACGCAATAGACACCATTACCGGTTGCGTGCAGGTACCAGCGGCGCCCACCAGTCGCTTCGTGTGGCAACACCACGTCTGCCGACTCGTCTGCTCCGATCCGCGCATAGGGGCGTGGTATCACCAGGCTCCGACTGGTGCCAGGACCGTCAATCGTGAGTTGCAATCGCTGATCGCACCAGAACATGAAAGCAGGATCTGACGTATGGGCTGTTTTTCAAAAACCGACGATCCGACCGCGGGTTCTCGGACACCGACAGAGGGTAACACGGCTGCCTGCCCTGCTCCCTGACGGCAATGAGGGCACGGTTTACCGCTGCCCTCTACCCGAGGCTGCGCACCTCTCCAACACTACCACCTGATGTGGGCCTCGGCAATCGACAGGCCCCGAGATCGTACCGGCCAACAGAGCCCCCAACCCAGGGGGTGCACCGGCCCAGGGCGGTTGCCAAATCGAATGCCACGCGGTAGGAAACCTCAAACAAGAACCCCATGCGCTATAGCCACTGACAGAAAGACAGCACCATGATGCAGAATACGATTTCCAGACGCCGCTGGATGGCGGCTTGTTCGACTGCCACACTGGCTCCCTGGGGCCAGGCCCTGTCAGCCAACAGTGACGAGCCGTTGCCGGTGGGCGCCGTTGTCACTGTTTACCGCACCAATTCCCATGCGGATGTGATCGTCGGCAAGATCCTGGAAGGCTGGCAACAAAAAGGCGGACCGGGCCCCAACTTGAAGATCGTTTCGCTGTACGCAGACCAGGTTCCCAAGGGAGACTTGAGTCGCGGCCTGGCAAAAAAACACGGATTCCGGCTGGCCAAAACAATCGACGAAGCGCTCACGCTGGGGACTGATCAACTCCAGGTTCGCGGCGTGTTGAGTATCGGGGAACATGGCGACTATCCGCGGACCGCAAAGACCCATCAGCACCAGTATCCACGGCTGCGTTTCTTCGAACGCATCGTGTCCGCGATGGAACGTGTCGGGCAAGTGGCCCCGGTCTTTAATGACAAACACTTTTCGCATCGCTGGCGCGATGGACGTTACATGGTGGATACTGCCCGCCAGATGGGATTTCCGCTGATGGCCGGGTCGTCACTCCCGGTCGCCTGGCGATACCCCGGCCTGCAATTGCCGCCAAATGCTGAAATCGAATCCGCCCTGACCATTGGATACGGTGGTATGGAATCGTACGGATTCCATGCGCTGGAAACTCACCAATGCATGATTGAACGTCGCGCCGGAGGTGAAACCGGGACCCGCAGTGTCCAGGCGGTCCAGGGGGACGCGATCTGGAAAGCAGAAGCTGACGGACGGTGGTCTCGTAAGCTGTTGCAGGCAGCGCTTGACACGCTGCCCTCTTACAACAAAGCGGGGTCGATCAAGGAGACGCTGGATGAGGGTGCCCAAAAAAGTTTTCTCGGCCGCCCCACGTTCTACTTGATCGATAGCCGTGACGGCCTTCAAAGCACCGTTGCCATGGTCCCTGGACTGGCATCGCAATTTGCCTTTGCGGCCAAGATCAAAGGGCAGGAAAAGCCGGTTGCCACCTGGTTCAAGCTTCAGGAAGTACAACCTTTCAGCCACTTTGCGTACCTGCTGCGCGGCATCAACCATATGTTTCAGACAGGTAAGCCCGCGTACCCGGCTGAACGGACGCTGCTGACAACCGGCATCCTTGATCGGATGATGCAGAGTGCTGCTGCCGGTGGAAAAGCACTGCAAACCCCCGAACTCAATATCTCCTACCACGGAACCGACTGGCCCTACGCCAACGATCCCCGCTCACCGTTGAAGATTGAGATCTAGGGAACGTCTGCCAGCCCTGCGCCGATCCGCGAGGACTGACGGCTTCAGCGGGCCTCCGGCGTCAAAGGCACGGACACCAACTCCTGATCGCTGCGGGCGTAGACATGGCGACCGGCATAGGCCGGATGCGCCCACGTTTCGCCGATGATCTTGGCCCGACCCTGCTCCTGGTACCCACTCTTGTTAAGGCGGGCCACGATCAGCTCGCCATCTGAATTCAGAATGATCGCGCGATCACTCTCTCCCAGCCAGACCATGGTGGCCTGTGGATTGCGTCCCTTGGGAGTCATCTGGTTCTGGTCATCCCACAGCTTGCGTCCACTGGCCAGTTCAAAACAAGTCAGTCCGTGCCGTTTGTCGAGCAGGAATCCGAGCCCGTCCCGGTATAGTGGCTGAGCCATCAAACCACGTAAATCACGCCGGTCCTCCCAGATAATTTCTGCGTCGGCAGGGTCGTCTCCGAGGCGAATTGCTTTGCTGCCGTCGTAGTAACCACTCACCAGCACGATACCATCCTGAAAAATCGGCATCGCGATCGAGGTTCCGTAGTTGACCTCAAAAGGAACGCTCCACAGCAATTCACCGCTCTCCGGCGCCACGCTGCGGACGTGGCTGGGAGTCCAGCAAACAAGTTGCTGACGGCCCCCACTCTCAATCACCAGCGGGGTCGCATAGCCGGCCGCATCGGGCAGCGCATTCCAGACCTTCGTGCCATCGGCCTGCTGAAATGCCATCAGGCAACCCTCCGGCTCGGCGCCGGGATGAACGATCGCCAGTTCA
>CAZITS010000755.1:0-3433 GCA_964542185.1 uncultured Pirellulaceae bacterium | reverse complement strand
AAGGCTATCTGATAAGAGCCGTCGCTTGTTTCCACAGCAGACAGTCTGTCGCTGCTATCAAGGTTGGCAAATTTCAAGCTCTTCTGCGCCCATTCACATAGGCGCGAGCCAGCGACACTATTGACTTCGAGGTACCCTGGGCAGGTTTCAGTTGCGACGTGTTCCGTCGTTCTCAGAGGTCTACCGGGATTGGTTGGACTTCCTGCCAGTTGCCAGACTCCCATGAGCCTGCCATCGCGGCGAGTACTTCGGCGACTTTGAGTGCTTCTTCCAGTCCTGGAGAGTCGGCAGCGTCGTTAGTGATGCGTTGCAGAAAATGAAACATTTCCAGGGTTTTGAGGTCTTCGTAGCTCATGCTGTTGCCAGGCCCCGGATAAAAATGCTGGTATCCAGGGTGTTCTGGACCGGCGATTACTACGGCGCTACCGGGGTGCGGTGCTGCTGCATCGTCGGATAGGACGATTTCGATTTCGTTCATGCGTTCGAAGTTCCATTTGAGTGCCCCCTTTGTGGCGTTGACCTCAAATGCCATCTCGCATCGCGGCCCGTTGACGATACGACAGACTTCAAAAATGCCCTGCGCTCCTGATTCAAAACGTGCCAGTGCGCTGACGTAATCTTCATTGGTGACCTTGCCGCGTGGTCCGGAGGCATCCACCGAGAAGTGAGTTCCTTCACCCGGCGTGGCTTGTGGGCGCGTCGGAATGTAGGTGTTTTGTTGAGATACGATGCTTTCAATCGGGCCAGCCAGCATGTGGGCCATGTCGACCACATGAGACATCAGGTCACCGAGTGCGCCAGTTCCTGCTATTTCTCTCTGAAAGCGCCACGACAACACGGAATCGGGGTGACTCCCGTAACCGACGAGGAAACGTCCTCGGTAGTGGGTAATTTCTCCCAGTTTTCCGTTGGAAATCAATTGCCTTGCATATTGGACCAGCGGTGCCCAGCGATAGTTGTACCCAACGCCGCTGCACACACCGGCAGTGCGCGCCGTTGCTGCGATGGTAGCAGTTTCCTGGGGCGAACAGCCGACTGGTTTTTCACAAAAGACGTGTTTCCCGGCGGCGACCGCAGCGGAGACCATCGGCAGATGAAAGACATTGGGGGTTGTGATATTGACGATCTGTACATCTGGATTTTCGATCACGCGTTGCCATTGGGTCGTGGCCTGTGTGAACCCGATTTGAGACCTGCCTTGTTCGGCGCGCGCTTCGACGTCATCGGCACAGATCACCAGTTGTGGCTTTAACCCGCTTTGCGGGAACCGGTCCTCGATACTGCGGTACGCTCGACTGTGAACGAGCCCCATCCAGCCCATCCCGATTACGCCGATGCCGATTGTCTGCGTCATGGTTGCCCTTCTAGATTTTTCTTTTCAAGGTTTCTGACGACGAGTGTATTTCAGTGCTGTCTGAGCCGAAGCTGGTGGTGACCATGCGCGGTGCCGGAACCCGAATGTATGTTTGCGGTGGCTCAACTCGGCTGACGAGCAGGTTTTGCGGATTCGTATGCCAGACAGCTGATTGACCAGGCTTATCGTGTGAACCGGCTAGCTGGTGGCTGCGGGCATTCCTGAAACTGCTTATTTTGAGCCATCGTGATCTACTTCGAAACCGGTGCTGTGAGGTTCACCATAAGACGAGTGGCCAATCCACCCGGGACACGGTGTGAGAGCCGTTTGTTTCACCGCTGGCCGTTTTTCTGCACATGCAGCTCTTGCGGGCGGACGTTTGCGGTAGGCGGGAAACCGGCGTGAACTTACTCTACAGCATGTGAGTGTGGCGTGTTAACATGGCGGGAGTGCTCTTCGTCGGCATCACTCTTGATGCGAACTTCACTCACAATCGCGTTTTTTCCCAGAAACTGTCGAGTTTTGGATTTGCCTTGCCCACTATGTGGCCGTCAGGCACGAAGCGAACCATGAGTCTTACAACCAACGTGTTGTCGGTAGTCGCAAAGTTGCTCTGTGGTTCAAGCGTGCGCTGGGTTGACTGTCAACCTGAAACGTGCCAGCGGGTCTATTTTGCCAACCACACCAGTCACCTGGATGCGATGATTCTCTGGTCCTCCTTGCCACGGCAGCTACGGATAGTGACGCGTCCCGTAGCCGCCAAGGATTATTGGGAGAAAGGAATTGTTCGGAAGTATATGGCGGAGAGTTTTAACGCGCTATTAATAGATCGTAAGAAAATCAAAGTGCATCGCAGTCCAGTGGAGTTGATGATCCAAGCCATTGGAGACAAATATTCGTTGATTGTTTTTCCTGAGGGTAGTCGAAATCCTGATACGGAAATGCGGGAATTCAAGAGTGGGCTTTACTATCTGAGCAAGAAACGGCCTGACCTGGAACTCGTGCCCGTCTACATCGATAATGTGAACCGTGTATTGCCTCGCGGCGAGATTATTCCCGTTCCCTTGTTGAGTTGTATTACGATTGGTCCACCGATGTGGCTGGAAAATGGTGAGAGCAAGATCACTTTCCTTAAACGCGCTCGTGAGGCTGTGCAACGGCTTAAAGATGTCTAGTAAATTTTACGCCGGCGACCAGCACGCACGCGGTAGTGTCCATTGTGGTATTGACTGAAATCATTGAGGGTCACGAAGCCTGCGGCCGTAACGAGACTGACTGAAACGTGGTCATTTGATATGTCCAACCGAATGATGCCAGATGTTTGTTGAAGACCAGAGTTATTTTCACGATGTGGCGACTTTGATGTTCCTGCCGCCGTCTTTGCGGAATTGGGGCGACGTGCGTGTGATGATTTTGTTGGGCGTGATCATTGCGATTCTGGCGATTTTGTACCTGGTTGGTCGGTTTCTCGGTCGCCAACCTGAGGGCACCATCAATCCTGCCATTGTTCGCATGTTTCAGCAGCGAGTTCAGGCGTGGTGGTTGATGTATTCGGTCTTGGCAGCAGGGTTTCTGCTGGGACGCGTTCCCACGGTCGTGCTGATTGGTTTGATCGCGTTCTGGGCACTCCGCGAGTTCATCAGCATGACCCCGACTCGACGTGGGGACCATAGCGCCCTGTTCTGGGTTTTTTTTGTGTTTACTCCTGCCCAGTTTGTGCTTGTTGGCATGGGGCGTGCGTACTATCCGGTCTACAGCATCATGATCCCGGTCTTTGCATCCCTGTTAATTCCGGCGCGTATTACGCTGTCCGGCGATGCCAAACGTTTCCTGGAAAGGTATGCCAAGATTCATGTCGGGCTCATGATTTGTGTCTACTCTTTGAGCTTTGCGGCCGCCGTACTGGACGTCGAAATCCCACCAGAGCGTGCTGCAGATGTGGGCGCGTCAGCTGGTGGAGAAACTCAGGGCAAACCGGCGGCAACGGAACCAGAAGCTGCGGAGCCGGACTCTGTGGTAAACGTTGTTGCGGTCTCAGTTGAAGCACGTAGCCCCGCTGGATTGCTGTTTTATTTGGTG
>CAZITS010000754.1:0-3437 GCA_964542185.1 uncultured Pirellulaceae bacterium | reverse complement strand
TATCCAAACACTCTTTTCGACGCGCGAACCAAGCCGCTACATTCTGCGCAACCTCGCAGGGGCTGCAGCCCAGTTTGAAATTGCCGAACGCTATCAAGAATGCCGTGACCTATTCGAAATTATGTCGAAGTTCTACGCAGAGCACTCTGATCCTGAAGTCGCCGAAGAGGGTACAAATCTAGCCAACAACGGCAAGAAGCGGCTAAATCTGCTCGGCAAACCTTTTCCTGTGGAAGGCGTACAAGTCGACGGTAAACCCTTCGATTGGACGACATATCGCAACAAAGTGGTGCTTGTCGAATTCTGGGCAACAACGAATGCAGGCTGCGTCGAAGAAATCCCCAAAATCAAGCAAACCTATGAACTCTATAAAGACAAAGGCTTCACCGTCGTAGGTGTCAACTTGGACGAAGACACACAACGTCTGAATCGTTTCCTGGTTCGCAACCAATTACCGTGGGAAACTGTGATCAGTCCCGACCCGAAGGCACGCGGCTACACCTCCCCCATGGCGGTGCGCTGTGGTGTAGACCAGCTCCCATTCCTGGTCCTGGTCGACCAACAAGGAGTCGCAATCGCACTCAATACGGCAGATTTCAGCCTCCGAGAAAAATTGCGTGAACTACTTGGCCCCGTCGGACCCGAGACGTCCGGAAACGCGATCCCCAAGGGTCAACGCAGACCTCGTGGGCCACGAGGCGCACGCTGAACAAACCGGCTCAGAAACGCCGCGCAAGGTGCAACACAAAGGGTCCCGGCAAAACCCAGTACTGCCGCCCCAGTACAGACTGCACACAAAACACGTTCTACCACAGGCAATCAGGGGCACCTTGGCCGTGGTCTACGTGATGTGCGCGCCGGTGGTTTCGACGTACACCGCGTAAAGAGAACTGCTACCGGTCATGAAAAGACGATTGCGTTTGGTTCCACCAAAGCAAACGTTGCTGCAAATCTCCGGCAACAAAATCTGGCCGATCCGCACTCCATCGGGGGCGAAAATATGCACTCCGTCGTAACCGTCGCCTACCCAACCAGCACTCGCCCAGATATTCCCATCCGCGTCGGCGCGAATACCGTCGGCAAATCCACCCACTTTCTCTCCGTTGAGCTCCATTTCCATTGAGGCGAATTCACGACCATTCCTGAGATTGGCTTCATCCACGACATCCCAGACCTTGATGTTTCTTGGCGCGTCCGGATAGTGACTGGCTCCGGTATCGGCAACGTAGAGCTTCTTGTAGTCCGGTGAAAAACAAAGGCCATTCGGTTTATTGATTGCGTCTGAAAGTTGATGCAACTTGCCGGTTTTCAGGTCAATACGATAAATCGCTTCTTTCTGATAAGGCTGTACTGATTCGCCTTTGGCGCGACGGCCTTCATAATTCATCAAGCCACCGTACCCTGGGTCGGTAAACCAAATATCACCATTTGGGTGCACAATGGCATCGTTGGGTGCGTTCAGTGATTTACCGCCATACTGAGAAGCCAATTCGGTAACTGTTCCGTCATGCTCATAACGCACAACTTTCCGAGTCAAATGCTGGCAGGAAATCTGTCGTCCATGAAAATCAAATGTATTGCCGTTACTATTGCCGGAGGGATTGCGGAAAACACTCACGTGACCGTCATCTTCTAACCATCTCAACTGAACGTTGTTTGGAATGTCGCTCCATAACAGATAACGCCCTACGCCGTTCCACGCCGGTCCCTCTGCCCACAGCATCTGCTTGCTATGGTAAAGCCGAAGGATGGGGGAATTCCCTAGCTTGTACGGCTTGAAACGAGGATCCAGTACCACCACATCTGGCTCTGGATAGCGTACTGGTGGAGCGTAAGGACCGTACGCACGAGGAACCCGAACTGTCGACGGTGCGTCTTCTTGTCCCACAGCTGATGCAGCTGCAGCGGCCGTGGCAGCGGTGGCCAAGAAAGTTCGCCTGGCCAGTTTACTGGGCTCCCTGTTCGTTGTGGGAGAAGACAGTGCTGCGTCGCTCGATGTTCGAAGGTTCATTATCTCCGTCCTTATAATTCTTGGTTCAAACTAGAACCGGTTTAGTTGGCATTGCCAGTCGGCGTCTTACCGTAGACCACGCGAGATCTGATAGCAAGCAGCGAATGCCTTTCCTGTTGTCACGCCCCTCCCACGACCTGATCACCTCAACTGCATTCACTTTGACTACACATCGAATCATAAGTACGGCGCAGCAACTTTATACTTTTCGGTCCCCGCTGCGGCAGTAAGGCAGTGAAGCTACTGAGCGAACCCTTCGACCATAGTTGAATTGCCACCGTTCCGCGGTCATTTCGACGTCCTCAAGCGTTTCGGCATACGACTTGCTTCATTGGAGCCTGTAGCAAAGAATTAAAAGAAGCGTGATTGAAAGGAACACCATGCGAATTCAGCACATGCACTCGGTTGTCGTGACTGCAATCCTGGTTCTCAGCAGCTACCACCTCGCGGCACAACAATCTGTCGTACCGCTGCCCGAGCAACCTCCCCAACCCAACAGCGCGACCGGTGAAAACTTCCAGGTGCTGACACGCGGACCCGTTCACGAGGCCTTTGCCGCGCAAATGAGCCAGAAACCGGCTGCGGGATTTCGAGTAAATCAAGAAGTCCCTGAAGCCATTGATGAAATTCCACCCGAAACGAGACCCGAAGGCGACAACGTCGTCTGGATTCCTGGATATTGGCATTGGGATAGCGAACGAAACGATTTCATTTGGATTAGCGGCGTCTGGAGAAATACACCGCCCGACCATCGTTGGATCCCCGGGTATTGGTCAAAAAACAAAGGGCAATCCAGCTGGGTCTCCGGGTTTTGGACGGCAATTGACGCAGCCGAATTGAATTACGTACCCGAACCACCGGAGAGCCTAGAGGCCGGACCTTCCAGCGATCCACCTTCAGCGGATCACTTTTGGATTCCCGGCAACTGGGTCTATCGCACCCAGCGTTATGCATGGCGACCGGGCTACTGGGCACACGTTCATACGGGTTACATGTGGGTTCCTGCACATTACGCCTGGACCCCCCATGGCTGCTTGTTCATCTCCGGTTACTGGGATTACCCATTCCAAAGGCGTGGGCTACTACACTGCCCGATCTATTTTCAAGCCGGCTATCAACAAATCCGATTCCGTCCCCGCATCGCGTTACATGCTTCGAACTCCTTCCTGCACCTGTTTATTCAATCAGGATCAAATCACTTCTACTTCGGTAATTACTACGGAACGAACTACCGTCAAAATTTCTATCCCTGGTACGATTTCCAGCGGGTCGGACGTCGCTGGGATCCCTTCTACACGTATCTGCGCGTGCGTCAGCGGCGCGATGGCATCGACTACCTGAACCGCTGCCACCTTTGGCATGACCATTATGTGGCAAATGTCGGGAGCCGTCCTCGCACCACATTCATTAACCAGCAAATAAACAT
>CAZITS010000753.1:0-3437 GCA_964542185.1 uncultured Pirellulaceae bacterium | reverse complement strand
TCATGTTCTGCGCACCGATGGCAATGATTTTTTTCAGCGACGAGTTTCTGGCAGGGAAAGAAGTCGCCGATTACGTCGACTGGTTTGGCGTAACGAGTCCGTTTTGCACAGCATTTGCGATCCCCTTGCAAGTTCGTCCCGTATCGCAGATTGGTGCCGTCCCGGTGATTTCTGTGCTTGGAGGGTGGACCTATTTTGGTATTTATGTCAGCTTCACCCTGGCTTTTAACGCATTGCTGCTGATCGCAATGATCTGGCTGTTCAAGATGCGTTGGCGCGTTGCCCGCTGAATGGCCTGGCAATTTGCCACATCAGCTGAAGAGACCTTCGATTAACGCACCATTAGCGATGGGGGTCGGGCGGGGCAGACGCGGGAAGTAGGTGCGTTGCGGATCGAGGCCCAGCAAGTGATAGATCGAGGCAGCGAAATCTTCCGGTCGCCAGGGCCGCGTACGTGGTTCGGTCCCATTTCGGTCGGTTGCTCCAACGATCGAACCGGCGCGAATACCTGCTCCGGCGAATAACGCGTTTCCTGCCGACGGATAGTGATCACGCCCAGCCGTTTTATTGATTTTCGGTGTGCGACCGAATTCGCCGATAGCGACCACCAGCGTCGTTTCCAGAAGTCCTCGTTGTTCCAGATCATCCAAAAGCGTGGAAAGGGACATGTCGAGCTGCGGCAGATTACCTGGACCTGGATACCGATGCCAGTTACTACCCCCAGGCAGGCCCGCTGGTTCGTGCGAAAACGACATCATCGAATCGAACAGCCAGCCATGATTGTCCCATGTGCCGTTTGTCGTGCCGGCACCAAACAGGCCACCTTGCACCGCGTGGTTAATGGTCACGAAACGGGCACCTGCTTCCACGAGTCGGCGCGCCAGCAGGACACGTTGACCGTAGATGTTCATTCCGTAGCGTTCACGCAAAGGGAGGGGTTCCTGCTCCAGGTCCATCGCGTGATGCATCGCGTTACTGGTAAGGAGCGAAATAGCTTCTTTGGAGAATTGTGTACTCGCCTCCAGGGACTCGTCTTCGAGCGCGGCTAATTGTCCAAGGTTCTCGAGTTGGTTGAGCATCGACTGGCGATCTTCAAATCGCGCAGCAGCCAGTTGCATCTTTGCCATCGAGAGGTTGGGTTTGCGGGGATCTCCCTCAATGTCAAAAGCTCGATGTGCAGCTCCCAGGTACCCCGGGGGATCTGTGTACCGTGCTGCAAAAGGTATTCCAAAATGCGCTGGCACCCCAGAAACACGACTTCCTTGTAACGCTGACACGAGGCAGCCGAAGTTGGGGAAATATTGACCGCCGCGTGCGGGATACATACCGCTGGCAACGTGTTGCGAACCGCTGGAATGAGAACCGCTCGAGCCTTGCCAGGAGCGGACAATTGCTACTTTATCCATCCGTTGCGCAAGTAGCGGAAGCTTCTCACAGATCTGGGTTCCTGGAACACGGGTACTGATTGGCTTCCAGAGTCCGCGTATTTCAGCCGGGGCGTCCGGTTTGGGGTCAAAGGTTTCGAAGTGACTTGGACCGCCTGCCAGGAAAATGAAAATGCAGGAGACATCTTTTTTGTCGGCGGCTTCCAGATAACCGGGCAGTCCGAGACCGAAGAGACCAACACCGATCTGCAATGCTTCACGCCGCGAACCGCGGTAGACGTGCTGGGATTCCTGGCAGCTCATGGGCATCATTCACAGACTGGAAGGAAGGTGCAAGGCGTCCGAACGATCTACTCATTGTAGACGGAAATCCGGCGCGATTGCCAGTTCAGCCCTGGCGCGGGCGCAGGGAAGGCCTTGCAGGGAACAGGCTGCGCGAGTGACGCGTGCAATGGAAACGCAGTACAACGAAAGAACTGTACAACGAGAGCCCTGTCTGGCGGGAGCAGGTAGGCGATCAGACGTCAAAATAGAGCCCGACTTCATACGGATGAGTTTCACGACGTAATGGCTCGATTTCGTCTTCGCGTTTCATGCGGATCCATGAATCAAGGAGATGTTCCGAGAAAACATCTCCGCGCAACAGGAAATCGTGGTCCTCTTGCAAAGCGGTCAGTGCATCAGCCAGGGAGATTGGCAGTGTTTCTCGACGGGGTGCCGACGTGTCGTGGGACAGAGACGCGTCAGCGGGATCACCGGGATGGATTTTGTTTTGAATCCCGTCGATCACTGCCATCAACAGGGCCGAAAATGCGAGGTAGGGATTGCAGCTCGGGTCAGGGCAGCGGAATTCGATGCGCTGGTCCTGGGAAATGGGGCTGTGGCTGGGTATGTGGCAGACGGACATCGCATCGTGACGTGAATAGTCCAGATTGATAGGGCCTTCGCACTCGGGTAACAGTCGTGCGTAGCTGTTGGTTGTCGGATTGGTGAAGGCGGCCAGGGCTGGTGCGTGTTTCAGGATGCCTCCGATCGCATGCAATGCGAGATCACTAAGGCCAGCATATTCCGTGCCCGCGAACAACGCTGTGTCTTCTTTCCAGAGCGAAAGTTGTATGCGCATTCCGTTGCCACGCAGACTGCGACTGGGCTTGGGCATGAATGTGGCTGTCTGGCCATGGCGGCAACAAATACTTTTGACAATGTGTTTATAACGCATCAAAGCATCCGACATGGTCACCAGGTCTTGGCCTTGTAGTGCAGTGACCATCTGGTGTTGTGTGCCGATTCGCTGCTGCTGACATTCGACCGAGAGACCACATGCGGACATGACTTGCAAAAGGTCATGCCGCATTTCCGGGGTGGAGTCTGCAGTGGCGTAGCTATCGTGGACCTGCGTGAGTGAATCCTCGATAGGATTCAAGCCCGCCACACCCGGTGGTACCACGCCATGGCTGTGCTCGCGTGGGTGTCGCAATCGCTCTTCTCGGTGCGCGGATAGCAGTCCGTCAAAAAGATAGAATTCGACTTCTGGGCCGAAACACGCAGTGTCGGCGATGGATGTTGTTTTCAAGAAGTTCAATGTCTTCCAGGCCACATTGCGTGGATCGCAGACATCGTTGTCACCGGCAACCGGGTCGTGGATGTCCGCAATGATGGACAGTGTGGGACTCCCGCCGCAGGGGTCTAGAAACGCCGTCTCGGGTTGTGGGATCGCGACCCGATCACTTTCTGACACGGAGTTCCAGCCGCGGAATCGCTTTCCGTCAAATCCTAGTCCATTTTCAAACAGCTCTTCATCCAGGC
Organism: uncultured Pirellulaceae bacterium; assembly: GCA_964542185.1. GTDB lineage: Bacteria > Planctomycetota > Planctomycetia > Pirellulales > Pirellulaceae > UBA9264. The sequence continues at coordinate 246 of CAZITS010000753.1, read as the reverse complement.
GGGAAACGGGAATCGACAGACTGTGCCAGGTTCCAGGAAGATCAACAAACCGTATGTCTACGGTTTTCACATCGTTTTCACGGCACAACGCGAGAATTTTTTGAGGTGTCGTCACGGGAAAGGGCTCACAGAAAGCTGATAGCAAAGTGTGAATTGGAGCGAGTCAGGGCAAGTAGTCACAGCTGAGAGAAAACAAAAAAACGCAGGCAACAACTAAGCGGCGAGCTCGACAAGATGCGCGACGGC
>CAZITS010000752.1:0-3440 GCA_964542185.1 uncultured Pirellulaceae bacterium | reverse complement strand
CTCAGAACCTGAATCGGATTTTGGCGGACTGGGGACCAGGTTGATTGGGGAAATCGAAACCGGACCGCCACTGTGAATGCGCGACGGGAAACGGACCCGCTCCGCGCAGACCTCCAAGGCGAGAGCTGAATTTTAGCCGGTCTCCGCCGCTCGGGGTATAGCGGCTGTGGAGGAGCGTATACGCTCAGGAACCGCCTAACTGCTGCTGAATCGCCTCCCGAGCCGTTTCCAATGCCGCGGGCAGCTGTTGCGGATCCCGGCCTCCCGCCTGGGCCAGATCCGGTTTTCCGCCACCACCACCCCCTACCACCCGGGCCGCCGCCGAGACCCATTTGCCGGCATGGGCACCGCGATCGGTCAATTCTGGGCTCAATCCAGCCACCAGGACGACTTTGTCCTCGCCAGCCGGAGCGGCCAGCAACACCGCAATCGGTGACGCCTGCTTCCGCAAACGATCAATCAAGTGCCGCAGTAAATTGGGATTGGCACCGGGGATTTCAGCAATCACCAGTTGAAAATCCCCCACCTGCTGAGCCTGTTCAAGGAGTCCTTCCACTGACACATCCCCCGAAGTAACCAGTTGTTGTCGTTGTTTTTCCAGGGTTTCAATTTCTGCTTGCAAGGTTCGCAAGCGGGCAGGCGTTTCAAAGAGCGCGACGTTCAAAGTCCGCGCCGTTTGTCGCAAGGCCTCCTTGATCTCGGCGTAGGTGGCTTCCTGATCGCTTGCTCCTGCGATCGTCGCATCCTCCGCCGAAACCGTCCGTTGACCGCCACCAGACAGCTCTTTTTTCAGGTCCCGTACGGTGCGCGCCAAACCAGCAGCAGCCGCTGGAGTTTGCATTTCGTCTACTTCCAGCAGCTGGGCACATTCCGTCAGTGCCAGCCGCGTCTGCCGGGCATGCTCGCGAGCCTTTTCTCCCGTGAGGGCAATCACACGACGCACTCCCGATGACACGGCCTCCTCGGCAGTGATTTCAAAAGAACCCACATCGCGCGTGTTCTCCAGATGCGTTCCCCCACACAATTCCTTGCTGAAATCACCCATCGACACCATGCGGACCGGATCGGGATATTTTTCACCAAACAACATCATAGCACCCGCCTGCCGAGCTTCCGCCAACGGTACGGTACGGGCAGTAATGGGTGCAGCAGCCTCGATGCAGGACACCGCCTTCGCTTCGATCGTCGCCAGCTGTTCGCCCGGAACTGCGGAGAGGTTCGTGAAATCAAATCGCAACCAATCGCCATCGACTTTGGAGCCCTGCTGTTGTGCATGTGTTCCCAGGTTTTGTTGCAGCGCATGGTGCAAAATATGTGTCGCTGAGTGTGCCCGGCGGATCGCTTGCCGCCGCGCATCATCAACAACCGCCGTCACACGACTTCCGGTCTGTAATTCACCTTCCAGCAGATGACCACGATGCAACAACAAATCACCCTGACGGTCCGTATCGGTCACCACGAAGCGAACACCTGCTGCGGAAATTTCTCCGCTGTCTCCAACCTGTCCACCCGCCTCACCGTAAAACGGCGTCCGATCCAACACCAGTTGCACGGGCGTTTCGGGACCGGCGGTACTCCACCGATCGAGTAGTTGTTCACCGGCAATGATGAATTTCAATTCCGCTTCCGCCTCGGTCGTCTCGTACCCCAGGAATTCCACGGTGTGCAGCGCTTGCTTGATCGTCGCCTCCGGACCTTTGACATCCATTACCGAATGCGTCAAACGACCGGACGCCTCGCCATGCGCCTCCATCGCGCTCTGAAAACCTTCCCAATCAAAGGCCAGATGCTGCTCGGCGGCCAGCGACTCAAAGACTTCCGGCGGTACCCCGTAAGTCTGGTAGAGATCGGCAGCAGCAGCGCCATCCACGGTGTTGCGCCGTTCTTCCCTGAACTGGGAAAACAAATGCTCAATCCGCGCCAACCCATCATCAAGCGTTCCGAGAAAACCAGTTTCCTCATTCTTGATCACGTCAGCTACCCGATTCGTCGTTTCCAGCAATTCCGGGTAAGGGCCCTTCATCACTTCGACCACTGCCGGCACTAGCTGGTACAAGAACGGATCGCGCAACCCGAGCTGGTGACCGTCCAACACGGCGCGCCGCAGCAACCGGCGAATCACATACTTTTCCTTCTGCGGTCCAGGGTAAACATTCTCATGAATCGCCATGGCACAAGCGCGCACATGATCGGCCATCCGTCGCAAGCGTCGTCCCGCATCACTATCGGGTTCGTAAGTTACCTGGCACACATCGGCGGCGGCGTCCACGAGCGGACGCAACGTGTCGATGTGGAAGTTGGTGTCGACCCCCTGCAACGTCGCGACGGTGCGCTCCAGACCCATACCAGTGTCAATGTTCTTGCTAGGCAGGGGTCGCAAATTATCGGGTGGGTTTCCCACTCGGTTGAATTGTGTGAATACCAGGTTCCAGATCTCAACTTCCGGTCCGCCTCCCGGCGGATGGTAGAAGATCTCACTGCACGGACCACAGACACCGTCCGGACCGTCAGTGGGTGCTCCGGCTGGCCAAAAATTGTCGTGCTCATCCATCCGTTCGATGCGCTCAGGGGCGAGGCCGATTTCCTGCTGCCAAATATCGGCGGCTTCATTGTCGTCCAGATAGATCGACACGCTCAAACGCTCCGCAGCGATTCCCAGCCAGCGTGGGCTGGTAAGAAATTCCCAGGCCCAATGAATGGCCTCGCGTTTGAAATAATCGCCGAAACTGAAATTCCCCAGCATCTCAAAAAAGGTCTGGTGGTACGCCGTACGACCCACATTGTCGATGTCCCCGGTTCGCAAACATTTCTGACATGTGGTCGCCCGGACAAAATCAAGTTTGACTTTGCCCAGGAAGTGGTCTTTGAACTGGTTCATACCCGCCGGCGTGAATAACACCGACGGGTCCCAGGTCGGTACCATTACGTCGCTGGGACAACGCTGATGTCCCTTGCTCTCGAAAAACGACAGGTACATTTCACGTAATTCGTCTGTCTTCATATTCCACAACCACGGGGAGAAAAAACGAGGAATTAAAAGAGCCCTATGGACGTGCTACCCGTATCGCTTCATAGAAATCGCTGTACGCCCGGAGGATAACACTTGATGCAAAGCGCGGGTCAGGTCACAGCTGGCGACAGAGCCGAGTCGCGGTGTCGCGCACGCAAATTGCGACAGTCGACGCGCCGCCCTGCGTCTGGTCGACGACGCCGTTCGGCAAACACACACCCCAGTTGGGGTGCAAACCGGTCCAGCACCCGGAAGCACCGGCAAGCGGTCATCATAGTCGCTGGCTCCTTGCCGGACTATGGGGAGCCCTGTGCTGGCGTTACGTTTTCGAGCCGCTGCAGGGCTCGGCTGGCGCGGGGCACAGTAGGTGTTTACTGTCCAGCGACTCTGCCTGAGCATGCGCTCGAGCGCAGCCCATCTATCCAATCGC
>CAZITS010000751.1:0-3448 GCA_964542185.1 uncultured Pirellulaceae bacterium | reverse complement strand
GCATCCTGGCCGCCCAAGCGACCGAACCGCGTCTGGCCGACGTCCTCACACAGGTGAAAGATCAGGTCGCTGACGGCACAAACCTCGACACCGCACTTGAGCATTTCCCGGACGTGTTTCCCAACCTCTCCGTGAGTATGGTCCGAGCTGGCCTGGAAGGCGCCTTTCTAGAGGAGGCCCTGCAACGTGTCTCTAGTTTCCTCCGCAAGCAAGACGCCTTGCGTGCCCAGGTCATTGGCGCCCTGACGTACCCCCTGATCCTCGCGGTCGGTGGACTGGGCGTGACGCTCTTCCTGGTTATCTTTGTCGTACCCATGTTCCAAGGCTTTTTTGATCGCCTCGAGCGCGCCGGTACGGGCCTGCCTGCAGTCACCGTCATCTTGCTGGCGTTGAGCCATTTCCTCCTGCGTTACGGCCTGTTCGTCGCGGCAGGCTGTGCCGGACTGGCAATCCTGGCGCGCAAACTCCTGGGCACCGAAGCCGGGCTCGACTGGGCCGATCGTTGGAAGTTACGAATCCCTTTAGCTGGCACGATCTTCCATGAGTCCGCCGTATCACGGTTCTGCCGGGTACTGGGCACGCTGCTGCGCAACGGTGTACCCATCCTCAAATCACTAGAGATCAGTAGCGGCTCTTCCGGGAACCGCCTGTTAAGCAGTGCGATCGCCGCATCCGCAGAACACATCTCCACAGGCGAACTTCTTTCAAAGCCTCTGGCCGAAAGTGGTTTGATACCCGCTCCTGTAATGGCGATGATTCGAGTCGCGGAAGAATCCAATTCACTCGACGACGTCCTCGTCAAAATCGCAGATCGCATGGATCAGAAGATCCAGCGCCGTCTGGATGTAATGGTGCGGATGGTCGAACCCATGATGTTGCTCCTCATTGGCGGCATGGTGATGTTCATCATCATTGGAATCCTCTTACCCGTATTCGATTTGAATTCCACTTTCGATTAGTTCAACTACACAGGACCTGCTCTTTACACTTCTTTTGTTTGCAAACGCCTCCCCAAACGGAGGCTTTCAATCTTGCTCATCTAGAAAGGAACAACGATGTACCGCAAGAGAAAACGCCGTGGCTTTACCCTTCTGGAACTAATGATCGTCCTGGTGATCCTCGTAGCACTATTCGCGCTCGTCGGTCCCCGCTTGCTCGGTTCCCAGGAAAAGGCCGACCTCAAAACTGCGGCAACCCAGATCGGCAATCTGGAGGCGGCACTGGAAATGTTTAAGGTCGACGCACGTCGGTTCCCTTCCACCGAAGACGGCCTGGCTGTGCTTATCGATACACCGACGGACGAACGCCTGGCGCGTAAATGGGCAGGTCCGTATCTGGACGACGAACTCCTCCCGATGGACCCCTGGGACAACCCGTTCCACTACGAGTACCCACCGTCTCAGGGGAAACGTGATTTCCCCAACATTTTCTCAGCCGGTCCCGACGGTGAGCCTAATACGAATGACGACGTCATCAACTGGCGACGCTCAGCTGAAACAGGCGCCGAAACCGAGGACGCCGAGTCCATCGCCAATGCACCGGTCGAGGATCTGCAACGCTAATGGCATCCCGAAATCGTGTTGCTGATACGCATCAACGGAAACCCCGGTGCTGGGCCCAATCCAGCCACCGGGGTTTCACGTTGCTGGAACTGATGATTGCCATGGCAATCATGGCAACTGCGTTAAGTGTGGCCTGGCCGCTACTACGGCGTCCGCTACTGCAAAGCGTCTCTCAAGAAGCGGCGCAACAAGTGATTGTTACCCTCGGACAGGCGCGTGCCACCGCAATCGCACTCGGAATTCCAGTTCAGATTCGCTACGAACCCGGAGGACAACTTTATCAGCTGCGGGCTGTCGCTGGCCCCGCGGCAACTGCGGAGTCAGACGCGGCCGCTGCGAACGTCCCGACAATGACAACAGCGACAATGACAACAGCGACGACAATTCCACCACCGGGCTACCAGGATTACGAATTACCTGTGGACGTCAGTTTCGCCGCGCCTGTGCGCCGTCTGGGCGCTGCCAGTCTTGCGGTAATCGACACGCTTGAACACCCCGCTGCCCAGGATACGGATGACCGTCCCTCACTCCCCGCCGATCCGATCACGGGCCAAGAAATTCATTGGTCTGCACCGATTCACTTTTTCCCCGATGGTCGTGCTGAACAAGCCACGCTTTCCATCGAGGGCCCCGACGCAGTCGTGATCGACATCACCCTGCGCGGCCTCACCGGAACGGCGACAGCGGGAACGCCACAGAGACGCCCAGCGCCGAATCCCACGGCTTCACCGGCTCCTTTATCGCCCCCCACTGGTCCCTGATACACCACTCCATGACACTCCACGTCGCAACACGAACCCGACCTTCAACGTCGCGACGCAGATGCGCCAAGGCAGGCCTGTCTTTACTGGAAGTGATGATCGCTACGGGCATCATGGCGGCCAGTTCCATGGCGCTGCTGCGACTGGGTCGGATTGGCAACGAACACGCCCTGCGCAGCGAGTCGTTGAGTGAAGTCGTCATGCTGGCACAAAACAAAATCCACGCCCTGGAAGCTGGGATTGAACCACTCGTGGCGGTGGAACGTCGTCCTTTTGCGGAACACACGGACTGGGAATACACCCTGCAAGTCGAACCCGCAACAGCCCCTGACCTGTGGCGAGTCACCATCGAAGTCTTTGCGTGTTCACCTGCCCCAGGGGTTTCCGGGGAGCCTGGCAACGTGGCTGCCCCACTCGCTATCGCTGTCGATGTCGACCAAGGGCTCTCGGACCGACGGTCCCTCACGGGCAACGCGAAACCGTCCCGCTGGTCGTTAACTCAATGGATCCGCCGCACCGCGACGGCTGACACAGAAGGCACGCCGTCAGCAATCGCCCCAATTCAACAGCGTTCGCCACTGGATCGCGGAGGTAGACCGTGACTGCAACGCGTTACCTTGTCACGTCACGCCCGGTTTCGAATGCACGTCGCGCTAGCCGCGGTTTTACGCTGCTCGAGTTGCTGATTGCCGCGGCCCTGTCCTCCGTGCTGCTGGCAGTGGTCTGGCACACCCTGGCCACCCATAGTCGGCTCTACGAGAAACGGGGCGAGTCAACCGAACGAGCGCTGGTCGCACGCGCCATCCGGTACCAGTTCCTCAGCGACCTCGATCACCTGGTCCGCACTCCCGCCGCTGCAAGACGGCAGTCGGACGCTCCAGTAAGCCAGTCAGAATCGCTGCCCTACGGACTCCGCGGAGACCGGCACACCCTCGAAATCGCCATCCTCGAACCCGCCTGGCATGCGGCAGAAAACGAGATACCCGCCGCAGGCCAACGGACGGATTCCAGACGGCCCGGAGAGACACGACAGCCATCCCCGATACGCATGGTACGCTACCACTTTGTCGGCGCAACTAACAGCGACGACACGATCCCTGGCTCCCTCTCGCAAGTGGTCGTTGA
>CAZITS010000750.1:0-3449 GCA_964542185.1 uncultured Pirellulaceae bacterium | reverse complement strand
CTCATCAGTGGCCCTCAGTCCAGCGGCTTCAGTGGCAACTAGGTCTGTGATTCGAGCGTGAAAAAAGTTCTTACCGTAAAACTCTGTTTTATCACCGAATCGTGTACAGGGCCGGTGTTCGTCGCTTGGAAGCCATTTTATCTTGAGCACACCCGGTGGAAAGCAAGCGCTAACCGGCATCCCGGCAGACTGCCATAAACAGTACTGCTTCACGTTGCTCGCCAGCGCGCTGGTAAACATCGCGAATCTGCTTGATCCGCTGCCATGGCTCTATCTCGACTGCATGGGCGGGTAATTCTGGTTTCTGCTCGGCGAGCACCTCCTGCCAGGCCGAAAGAAACGTGTCTTTTTCAAGTGCTTCCAACTCCCGCACCACATGCAACACCAGGTCGGGCCTGACAAACATCGCTATCGTTTTCTCCCCGCCTAAAGAACGGCCCCCCAACAAGCACTGACTGAGCGTGAAACTCACCTCCTCCGAATCCCCCCCTGCGGCGACGAGCGTCGCGTGCAACACGGCCCAGCCAGTACCGATCTCCTCAACTCCACCGCTCTCCTCCAGGCGACTTAGTAGTCCGTCAACGGACTCCACTACCCTATCGTTACGTGCTGCTTCAAATACTTCGCGAGCATCCTCGCGACCCAGTACTAGCAGCAAACCTACTTGAAACTGTTCCATGAAACTCCTCGATCGTTGAACACCGCACCACCCCGGTGAGGATCCCATTTGTATAAACGCGAAAGCTATTCCTCTACCGCTGGCATCCTGCCCAGCGATAGGCCATCATATCAGCTGATTGTGTTCTTCCACCCCACCATCCTGGGCAAACTCACGACCCTGTGTAACGCATTTCAATCCGACCACCACACAGGTACGCCTTGCAGTCCGGAGCTGAGTATGAGTCTGTTTGATCGCTTTCGTCTGGACGGACAAAAATTGTTCATCACCGGTGGCAGCCGGGGCCTAGGCCGTGAAATGGCCTTGGCGATCGCCGAGGCAGGTGCCGATGTGATCCTGGTAGGACGCGACGGTGAAAGTCTGCAGCAAACGACCGAGGATATTCGCAGTCTGGGACGCCAGGCCTGGTCTTTCCAACGCGATATGGCCCAACCCACAGAGTGTGAAAAAACCTGTCAGGAAGCAATCGCCCAACACGGTCCGATTGACATTCTGATCAATAATGTGGGGGGGCGCCGTGAGAACATCCCCACAGAGGACATGACGCTCGACAAATGGCGGGAGTTAATGGACTTGAACCTGACCAGCGCTTTCCAGTGCACGCGTTGTATGGGCAAACACATGATCGACCGTGGGCAGGGTGGCCGCATCATCAATATCGCGTCCATCAACGCTTTTGTCGCGGGACGCAACATTGCAGGCCGCCATTACGAAACAGCTAAGGCCGCAATGGTCCAATTCACCCGGGCAACCGCAGTCGATTGGGCTCCGCATCGAATCACAGTCAACGCCATCTGTCCCGGCGGCTTCATGACGGAGCCGAACCAGCGTTGGGCCCGTGAACACCCCGAAGTCATTGAAGGATTCCAAACCCAGATTCCCATGGGAGCTTTTGGAATCCCGGAAGACCTTGGGCCACTGGCGGTCTATCTCGCCTCGGATGCAGCAAGATACATGACAGGAGCCGCTCTGATCATCGACGGTGGATATACCCTCAGTTGATGCCGCGGACCGCTATCCCGGCAACCCCCCTCACAATCTTTGACACCAGCTTACTCCGTACTGATACCAATGGTCGCAGCGTCGGTAGCCCCTGATTGAGAGCGTGTATAAGAGAAATCACGTCGAGGCGGTTTGACGAGTCTGAAACCAGCGTTTAAAACTAGTCCAAATGGCGTTGTGTCTGCCGCAAAGTGGCTCTCGCAAAGGGGAGCCGTGAATCGGGTCAGGGTGTAACAGCAGCAGCCCTAAGCGGGGTACCCTTGTGCGAGAGCCGCTTTGCGGCAGCCAGGACGGCCACGACCTGGCCTGAGGTCTCGCAGATGTCTTCTGAGCCTACTTCTGTAGATGGCGAACACGTTCCCAGCGAAGCGTCCACTAACCAGTACGTGGTGGTAGCGCGGCGTTACCGACCAGACAGTTTCGTCGACCTGGTTGGGCAACCGCAAGTTTCGCAGGCGCTTCAAAATGCGATCGCCACGCAGCGCATCGGCCATGCCTATCTGTTCACCGGAGCGCGGGGAGTCGGCAAGACTTCCACTGCCCGCATTCTGGCAAAAGCACTCAATTGCGCCACCGGCCTGACGCCTGAACCGTGCGGGACATGCGATATCTGTTTAAGTATTGCCCGCGGTGATGACATGGACGTTCTGGAGATCGACGGGGCCAGCAACCGTGGAATTGATGAAATACGCCAACTGCGCTCGAATGTCAACATTCGCCCCAGCCGCGGGCGTTTCAAGATCTACATCATCGACGAAGTTCATATGCTGACGACGCCGGCATTCAATGCGTTATTAAAAACACTTGAAGAACCTCCCGAGCACGTCAAATTTGTCTTCTGCACGACAGATCCTGAGAAGATTCCAATCACGGTTCTGTCGCGTTGCCAACGTTTTGACTTCGCACCTGTCGACACAGAGTCGATTGTCGATCGGCTGCGATTCATCGTCGAGTCCGAGGGAGTCGAAGCAGACGAATCCGCATTGACTCTACTGGCGAGACGAGCCAACGGGTCACTTCGCGACAGCCAGTCGTTGCTGGAACAATTACTGGCATTTTCGGCAGCGCGTATTACGTTGGACGCGGTACACCAGATGCTTGGAACCGCAGCAGATGAGCGACTGTCGGAGCTCGTTCAACACATCCTTGCGAGGGACGTTGCCGCCGCGTTGCATGCCTTTGATACCGCAATTCGTGATGGTATCGACGTCGGCCAACTCGTGGAACAGTTGCTGATCCGCTTTCGCGACATGATGGCAGCCACAGTCGGTTGTACAGCGGATCTTATGTTACAAGTTCCTCCCGACGAGCACGAACAACTTGTCTTGGCGGGCCAGCAGGCTGGTTTGCCCACACTACTGGCTATGGCGCAAATCCTGGACGAATGCCTGATACGACTACGGCAGAGTTCACATCCTCGCATTCTGGCTGAAATTTCTCTGGTACGCATCTGTCAGATCGAAGACCTCGAACAGCTGGCAACGCTCATTGCTCAAGTCAGCGGCGGGGGTCCTCGACCAGCCACTGCGAAACCCTCTCCAGTGACGCCGCCCGCCAAACCACAACCGCCGCATCGCAAGCCACCGTCCGTCACCTCTAGTGGCCAGCCTACGCCCCCAACTCAACCTCCAGACGAACCAGTTCCGGCCAAACCGGCCGCTTCCGAAAATACCAAATCGGTACCTGCTACATTAGAAACTACCGAGCCTGACAACACGCAGTCTGGGGACACTGGGACCGCGCGACAACTGGAAATACACTCCGGCAA
>CAZITS010000749.1:0-3454 GCA_964542185.1 uncultured Pirellulaceae bacterium | reverse complement strand
GGCGCATGGGCTTCGATGGCCGAATAAACACCGCGATTCTCCGTCCGGGCAATGATCGCCCGGCGCTGTTGCAAGTCGCCGACAATGTCACCCAGGTGGACCTCGGGAGTTGAAATATCCAGCTTCATAATCGGTTCCAGCAGGGCGGGTGTGCCGCCGCGCAGCGCTTTCTCGAAGGCCTCATTGGCAGCAATCCGGAAGGCAACCTCATCTGACGATTCGGGGTCAAACTCACCGCCGAGGATAGTGACTCGCAATTTCATCAACGGGAATCCAGCAATCAGACCACCGCCCTGCGAGGCAGATTCAAGTTCCGCCACTGCCGCATCAAGCAACTCGATCGGTACGCTGTCAATCGGACACTGGTTGATCACCACCGGCTGCGTATCGTGTTCCGATGGCTCAACACGGACCACCAGGCTGGCGAACAACTGCTGCCCGCCAATTTGTCGGTGACACTCGCCAGTAACCTTAACTGCCTGTTCAATCGTTTCGCGATAACTGACCTGCGGCTTGTGGAACTTGACATCAAGGTTGAAATCTCTCAACAACCGATGCTTGGTAATCTCCAGATGCAATTCACCCATGCCACTGATCAGTGTCTGCCCCATTTCATTGGCACGAATAGAGAGCGTAGGGTCTTGCCGTTGTAGCAATTCCAGCGCCGATTCCAGCTTCTTGCGTTCGGCTGTTGTCTCCGGTTCGATTGCCATCGAAATCACCGTTTCCGGAAACTCGATCGCCTCCAGCAGAATCGGGTGCCTCGTGTCGCACAGCGTGTCCCCCGTCACCGATTGCTGCAAGCCAATCACTCCCACAATATCACCACACGAAACGACGTCGATTTGCTGTTCCCGACGCGTCGCGTGGATCTGCCACAACTGGGCCACGTTGTCACGTTTATCCCGGCCTGGATTGAGCACTCGGCTATTCGCTTTCAAGCTGCCCGAGTAAATCCGTATCCAGGAAAGATCTCCGGTCTTGGCTGGGACAACCTTGAATACCAGACCACAAAATGGGTCGTCCGGTTCGGGAGCGCGCTCTTCCGTTGTCTCACGCCCTCCTTTCTTACCCCAACTCATCCCAGTAACGGGCGGCATGTCCAGCGGTGACGGTAGATATTCCTGTACCGCATCCAACAAGGGCTGTACACCGATGCCATGCAATGCGGAACCACACAACAGCGGCTGAATCTGCATTTCAATGGTCGCCTGCCGAAGCACTTGATGAATCAGCTGCTCAGGAATCGGTTCCTCAGCCAAAGCGAGTTCCATCAGCTCGTCGCTGTGGGCGTAGAGCTTCTCCAGCATCGCCTCACGCCATAATCGCGCCATATCGAGATGTTCTTCGGCAACCTCCGACTCCGTAATCGTCGCACCCTTGTCCTGCGCATCAAACGTCAGCTGCCGCATCCGTACCAGATCAATCACGCCGTGAAACGAATTGTCCATGTGGGCAGGACCTTCGCCACAGGGAATCTGGATCGGAACTGGTGCCGCACCAAGTCGCGTATCGATCTCTTCAACCACCGTTTCGAAACTGGCTCCTTCACGATCCAACTTGTTGATAAAGGCCAGCCTGGGGACGCGGTATCGATCGGCCTGGCGCCATACCGTCTCACTCTGGGCCTCCACCCCCTCGCGCGCACTAAACACGACGACCGCCCCATCCAGGACACGCAGACACCGTTCGACTTCAGCCGTAAAATCGACATGTCCCGGCGTATCGAGCAGATTGATGCGGCTCGCTTTCCACTCAAACGCAACACAGGCAGAATAGATCGTGATGCCACGGTCCTGTTCTTCGGGATCACTATCTGTTTCAGTGGTCCCTTTGTCGACCGATCCCACGCGGTGCTTGGCGCCACTATAAAACAGCATCCCTTCCGTGAGCGTTGTCTTACCGGCGTCAATGTGGGCGATAATACCCAGATTTCGCAGCGTCGTAAGATCTCGTGTCATCTGCCGACCGTCCGCCATCGATCCACGACACAGGTTCCCGGACCCAGAAACCGGCGCACCGACCATGAAGCCGGGCGCAGTCCGGTGAATGCGCCGCTACCAGGCAAAAGATGAATGGGCTGCTACCAGGCAAAATGCGCAAACGCTTTGTTCGCGTCCGCCATTCGGTGAGTATTCTCACGGCGGGTCATAGCCGCACCTTCGCGGTTGTAAGCTGCCGTTAATTCGTCTGCCAATTTCAGATGCGTGGGCCGCCCTTTTTTCTCACGAACCGCCATCAAGATCCACCGAAAGGCCAATGATGTCTGGCGTTTGCGATTGACTTGCATCGGCACCTGGTAGGAAGCCCCACCGACCCGCTTGGAACGTACTTCAATTGCCGGCTTCACATTCTCAACCGCCTGGTGGAACACCTCGATCGGTTCCTTGTCTGGAACACGCTCCTTGATCTGATCCAGCGCGTTATAGAAGACCGCCTGCGCAGTCGTCTTTTTACCATCCAGCATCAAGCAGTTGATAAACTTTCCGGCAACCTCCGAACCAAAACGTGGGTCGGGTTTGAGTTGGTCTTTACTGGCAGTGATTCGTCCCATGGCAACCTGGTTTTCCTGTTCCGCAAGAGCGAGCGGCGTCTTCAGTATCTACTTGTTAAACAATTATTATCGAATGGGTGCTGCGTCAACTCAGAACAAATTCACCTACGATTGGAATCGTCGCTGACCCCAATCAAGACTTCTTGGCCCCATAGCGACTGCGCGATTGTTTACGACCATCGACCCCCAGCGTGTCTAGCGCGCCGCGGATGACCTGATAGCGAACACCCGGCAAGTCACGTACACGACCGCCCCGCACCAGCACGATCGAGTGTTCCTGCAAATTGTGGCCTTCGCCCGGTATATAAACCGTGACCTCCTTGCCATTGGAAAGTCGTACACGTGTAATCTTGCGAAGAGCCGAATTGGGCTTCTTCGGCGTCATTGTCCGCACTTGCAGGCACACACCTTGCTTCTGAGGACACTGATCCAACACCGGCGCTTTGGTAAACTTGCGCTTCTGCTTGCGGCGTTTGCGGACCAGCTGATTGATAGTTGGCATTAATGGTACCTGCGGACAAACCGAACTACAAAAATGAAGAAAAACTATTACGAGCAGGGTTCCAGCCTACCGGTTCTCGGCTAGCTGTCAACCTGACTGGACCTCACTGACTTTCCTCTTCCCCAGTTCCTGCTCCACCCAACAACGCATCCAGCGAAGCCACATTCTCTCCGCTGGCAACCTCGGCCGGCTCCGGTTCCGTAGCCGGTGCCGCATCGCCATTGCCCTCGGCCTCGCCTTGCAGTAGTGGAAAACTGGTAACCAAAGCACGTTCTTTTTCTTCTGCCATGGCCTGCAGGGCTTCCGGACGGTAGCGAACCTCCGATTCCTGGAAGGTCCGAAAACCCGTCCCGGCCGGAATCAAGTGTCCGAGAATCACATTTTCCTTGAGGCCCACC
>CAZITS010000748.1:0-3464 GCA_964542185.1 uncultured Pirellulaceae bacterium | reverse complement strand
CGCTGTAACTATTGATGTGGCGGCAAGCAAATTCACCGATTCCGCTGGAAACAAGGACGAACAGACGTTCACGATTCAGGTACGAGGCGGACGGATTCTCAGCGCATCACTTCCCTCGGCCTTCGTGGGCCTCATGTACCGACAGACGTTACAGGCCGAACACATGGGCGCAGCGGTGCGCTGGCAGATCCTGTCTGGTGCGCTCCCCGCGGGTATCACGCTCGACGCAGCCACCGGCAAACTGCAGGGGATACCGCGTGCCATTTCCACCACACCATTACGTATCCAGGCGCGTGATGCCCGCGGCCAGACCGATCACGTCGACCTGGCCTTGAAAGTCGTGCCTGGAACGCTGCGCCGAATTTCACCGGACAAACACACGGTGGCGTTATGGGACTGGCAAGGCCCCAGCGGCAAACTCATCCCGGATCTGATGGGCGATGAGACGCTGACGCTGACGTGGGTGAACATGACCGGCGACCAGCGTCAGCCGCGGACTGGCTGGGGACTTTATCCGAATCTTATCGGCGGCGGTGAAAACGGGTTCGTCGGCCCACAGCATAGTGACAAGATCAATCTACGCACCTGCACAGATGCGTGGACTGTGGAGGCCTGGATCAGGCGCGGGGGGCGCTTCAGTCGCTATTCTAAAAACATGGGCGGCAGGCACTTCGACTTCGGCCACATTTGCGGCACCTACGACAACAGCAAACGGGGCGTCTGGGAGCTGTACCTCTCCGATCACGATTCACCCGACGGCAGCATGGCGCCGGGCGTGCACTTCCTCGGTACGGATCCGGATCAGGCCCTCATGGATCTGCATCCGTGGAAGCGTCGCCAGGGCATCGTGGGTGCTGCCGCCGACGCAGGCATCCGTGACACCGAATGGCACCATGTCGCCTGGCAGTTTTCCTACCAAAACGATCAGCACCAACTCTTCCTGGACGGCAAACTTATCTGGCAAATGAAAACTCCGGACGGCCGCAAACTTGTCAACAACCGCAAGCACGATGCACAGTTCAGTATTGGGAGTCGCCTCACTGGTTATGCCCGCTACGGCGGTGGATTCAACTGGCTAGGCCGGGGTAATTTCTTTGGTCAGATTGGCGAAATCCGCATCTCCAACGTCCGCCGGTACTGATCACCAGTCATCTGGCAGGCAAACGTCGATGCGTCGCCGGATCGAACTGCTGGAATCCTTTCACTAGCCTGAACCAGCGCCGCCTCAACTGACTTTTAGCGAGCACATCTTCGCCTTGGCGAACAGTGGTGCGCAAACGGCAACTAAACCCAAACACCTGATCCTGCCACAACATGCTAGAATGCAACGACTACCAGCACACCAGCCATGCGAGCCTGACGATTAACATGCCCCGCTTTTCACCATTTCTCAGCACGTGTTTCCTGTTCGCAACCGCGGCGATGGCGCGTGCGGACGAGATTGACTTTGCCCGTGATATTCGCCAGATACTGAGCGACAACTGTTACCACTGCCACGGCCCAGACGAAGGGGCGCGGGAAGCTGACCTTCGGCTAGACACGAAGGAGGGTCTGTTTCGAAATCTCGATGGAACAACGGTGGTCGCGCCAGGCAACGTCGACGAAAGCGAACTGATTCGACGCGTGGTGAGCAACAACAGCGACGAACGCATGCCGCCAGCGGATTCGAACCGCTCGCTCACAGCGAAACAAATCTCGCTGTTAACGAGGTGGGTTGAAAATGGCGCCGTGTGGAAGGGACACTGGTCTTTTCAGCCACCAGTACAGCCGGAAGTTCCGAAAGGCAAGAACGCGATTGACTATTTTGTGGACAGGCGACTTGAGCAAGCCGGATTGAAGCCGTCCGTAGAGGCGTCGAAGGAACGATTACTGCGTCGCGTGACATTTGACCTGACAGGCTTACCGCCGACGATTGAAGAACTTGACGCGTTCTTGTCTGACGACTCACAGGCGGCGTTTGAAAAGGTCGTCGATCGCCTGCTCAAATCACGCCATTACGGTGAGCGAATGGCATGGGACTGGCTCGATGCGGCGCGTTACGCCGATACGAATGGCTTTCAAGGCGACCGCGAGCGAACGATGTGGCCGTGGCGCGATTGGGTCGTTGAAGCATTTAACAACAACATGCCTTTCGATCAGTTCACGGTCTGGCAATTGGCCGGTGATTTGCTCCCAGATGCCACAATCGAGCAGCGGCTGGCAACAGGCTTCAACCGCAACCACATGATCAATGGTGAGGGGGGTCGAATTGCAGAGGAGAACCGTATCGAATACGTCTTTGATCAGATGGAGACGATGGGGACGGTCTGGATGGGGCTCACCTTTCAATGCAGCCGCTGTCATGATCACAAGTTCGATCCGCTCACGCGCCGCGAGTATTACCAGCTGTTTGCTTTCTTCAATCAAACGCCCGTCACCGGCAGTGGCGGAGATCCGCAGACGGCCCCGAACCTGGCCTTCGGGTCGCCGCAGCAAGAAGCTGAGCGAGATCGGCTCCATCGTGAGACCGACGCTGCGCGCATGTTGGTTGAGCAAACCGAGAAGACCCTGCTCAACGACTTCAACAACGGCCAGCCCAGCGATCAGGAGGTCAAGCAGGTACGCGACATCCTGGCCAGTCCGCTGCTGCAACGGAACAACGAGCAGTTCGCCACGCTGGAGAAGTTTGGCGACAAATATGCATCCGAATATGCCAAGCAGATCCGTGCATTTCGAGCAAAGCGCAAGCAACGTGACGATCAACATCGCAGCCTGCCGCGCGTGATGGTGATGGAGGACATGGCAAAGCCCCGCAAGACGTTTATGCTTACCAAGGGCGCCTACAATCAACCCACCCAGGAGGTCACCTCAGACACGCCTGCGATCTTCCGACCATTGCCGACCGACGCGCCAAAGAATCGGCTCACACTGGCGAAGTGGCTCGTGGATCCAGCACACCCACTCGCCGCCCGCGTCACCGTCAATCGCCAGTGGCAAATGTTCTTTGGCACCGGTCTCGTCAAGACCACAGAAGACTTCGGATCCCAGGGAGAACGCCCCTCGCATCCACATCTGCTCGACTGGCTTGCCAGCAAGTTCGTGCAAAGCGGCTGGGACGTAAAGCTGCTTCACAAAATGATCGTGATGAGTGCAACGTATCGACAGACTGCCAAGGCTTCTCCCGCCTCGATCGCTTCTGATTCTGACAATCGGCTTCTTTCGCGCGGCTCGCGTTTTCGCTTGTCATCCTGGATGATCCGTGATCACGCCTTATCGACAAGCGGATTGCTGGTGGACAATCTCGGCGGTCGGCCAGTGAACCCCTACCAACCTGCCGATGTCTGGTCCGAGGCGACGTTCGGCAAGAAGAGGTACACTCAAGGCAAGGGCGACGAGCTTTATCGTCGCAGCCTCTACTCCTTTTGGCGACTGATCGTCGGTCCGACGATGTTCTTCGATGAAGCCAAGCGTCAAACCTGCTCAGT
>CAZITS010000747.1:0-3484 GCA_964542185.1 uncultured Pirellulaceae bacterium | reverse complement strand
AATGATTTCTACTTTATTGACGACCACCCGGCCTTGATCTCGATAACGAGATAACCCAATCGCCAGCAGACAAAATAGGATTGCCAAGAGAGGAAATGTCAGCCAGGTCCACTGCATTCGCAAAGCCAGCCAACGTCGCAGCATGAAAAAATCACCCGGACCGATCAGCAGGGCGTAAAGCCCGATCAGCGCCGCCACTAAACCAAACGGAAAGATCCGTACATTCTCAAATTGGTCCATCGCCCCACGCAATTGCCCCACAATATCCCGGTATCCCACATGCGCGAGTTTTTCCACGCGCATATCGAGTCCCTTGCGGGGTCGCCCGGCTGACAATCCGTTGATCAAACGGGGCATCAGCGAAATTCTTCCGGACCAGGATGTCCAGGGGGACAGGCCTAAATCAGCCGCAATCAAATCGACCTGGCCCATGCCTCGCGCAAAGCGAACCCAAAAAGCCTGCTGCTCGTTTCCGCGGGCGATAGAGACTTCCACGACCCCTTGCGGGTTACGAATCGCAGTCATGTCAAAAGCACTCAACTGTTCGCTTGACGCGAAAATCGACTCCAGCTCAGCCGTCTCGGTCTGCTGCCGGACTCCGACAAATTGACCAGGGTTGAACCGCGCCAATGGGTGCTGGCTATCGAACACGGCTGCACCGTTGCGGCCGACGGACAAAACCAGCCTGCCTCCTAACTGAACCCATCGATCGAGCGCCGACCACTGCGACTGCGTAACACCATCGAAGGCACTCAATTGACCGGTGAGCAGGATCAGCGTATCGACGGCTTCGTAGCCGTGCCAACGGTCCGGCATTTCCGCCGCCGCCACCGCTGCATACGAGAGTTTCGTTGGTTCTGCCTGTACTGGCGTGGTCACCGCAGGCAATTCACCTCCCAGCACCACCACTAAAGGATCGGTCGACCGTCGCGCCGTGGCCAGGTCTGAAAGGCGCTGATAGACGCGCGTTACACGGTGCTGGTCGGTTTGAAATCCAACGGACAATTGAGACTCGAGTGAGCCGAAACGAATGTAGCCAACGACGGATCGCTCCTCATGGGCTGCCAGGCTTACTTCCTCCTGCTGGACAAAATCTACCCACTGACCATCGCTGTCATGGGTCTTCAGGACGATGCGCCCCCGGCAAGCTGCCGCGCCGGTTTTCAGCCGCAACCGAACGGGCGTCCAGTGACCCACTTTGTACTGGCCGCCAAAACCAATTGCTGTCGCACTCAGATCCTGGTGATCTATCAGTTCAATCGAAATCCCGTCAGACGCAATAGCCCCCACCAGGCTGGCGAGCCAAACCAGGCCTGCGATTACAGCCGTTGCCGTATCCCGTCCACGCGGGCCAGGCACGGCGCCACATGTATCAAAGGGCACTGATCCGACCGGATCCTTGCCCTCGCTTCGGTACGATAGCCAAGGGAGATGAAAAGATTTCTGCGCCAACAGCTTCCTCACCCACATCGAGAAGTTACCCACTAGAGAAACACCGCGCAGCCTTTGGACGCGCGCCGATTGAGCGCATCGACTTACTTCAGCATAGCTACAACGTTCCGATGCGGAAACAACGGATTTGGTTGTGCAAATCATCTCGCCAACGACAGCCGGATTGCATCGATGAGCCCCCCTCGCAAACTGGCTCGGAAACACCATCTCGATCAATCGGGACAACGCCGCGAATGCCAACCACGAGAACACCGATCGGAACGATCCGGGTCAGGGCTTGTCGTCCTTTGAACAGCGACAAACCCACTCCCCACAACCGGGACAACCTGACCCGTATTTCTGCATGACGGCTTCACTCAAATCGACTTCGGCAACATTGGCTATTGTCGTGAGCCACGCCAGCACATCGGCGAATTCTTCCAGGCGATCTGCATGGCT
Source organism: uncultured Pirellulaceae bacterium (assembly GCA_964542185.1). Taxonomy (GTDB): domain Bacteria; phylum Planctomycetota; class Planctomycetia; order Pirellulales; family Pirellulaceae; genus UBA9264. Next base: position 1,594 of record CAZITS010000747.1, on the reverse strand, counting down.
GCCCTCGCGCAGCGCTGTGGCCAATTCGCCTACTTCCTCCATCAACCACATGAACGTACCATCGATTCCCCGCTCGACGTCTCGATCGTGGTACATCCCGCGGATGAGTTCTTGAAAAGAACGTAGTCGAACATCCACTGGCAATTCACCTGCTTTGGTTTCCGCATCACCCATTGCCGCCTCTTTTCCTGGTGCGCCGCCCGACGTCCACCCAATCCGCATCCGCTTGCGCAGAACCTATCCAGGAATGGCAAGTCTAACTGCGTTTCGAGCATGCTTCCCGGTAACAGTAATCAAACAACAGCCGCCACTCCGCAGCCGCCACTTGACGGCACAGCAAGTCGCAGCTGGACCGACCCTCCACAGCAGCACTGCAAAGATCGATGAAACGAAACGGATCCCAAGTCGCCTGATGAAGCAGAAACGCCTGATCGGCATGCTCAGCGACCCGCGATGCGCGGGCCAGATCACGGGCAGCAATCACAAGTTCGGTAAATACTGGGTGTGTTCCAACCCGTCTGAACCAGTAGGCAGCATTGGAGAAGTCGGGCTCGCGCCGATGCATAATTCCATGCCAGTAACTACCAGTTGGCGTGTCGACGGATTGCGAAATTGCGTGTGATTCATCGAGGTAATCATGCAATAACCAAAGCGCTGAATGACAGCATGAGGCCATGATTGAATCGCAGACCAGGCTGCCGTCAAATAACAACGACTCATTCAGGTTCGACAGTTCTGGGTAAACCGCCGCGTTGGGCTGACCACCCACCAATTCGCACAACCGACCAGCGGTCAACAAGCGGCCACACGACGTACCGTACTGAGTCGTCGGGTCCGATTGCGTCGTGGAAAATTTTCCGTTCATAGCCATGCCGCTCCCCAGCGAGCGTGCGCGCCGCAAATGTCCCAGCCTCAACCACTTTTGGAGCCAGAACACGCGTCTCTATGGGCGTTACCGCTGATTTCCAGACCGTCGTGTATACCTGTGGAGCCCGATTCGTGCCGAGGTGCTGGAATCCGGGTTCACATCGACCGCCCATTATGCACCTCTGTCAGGCTGTATTGTCAAGCCTTTACCTATCAGATGCGATACAACCCTGTTACACTAAATTGCGTTTCGAAGAAGTTACTTTGGCGCAGACGGTTCGATCGATGGCTGATGATTCCACCCCTGTTTCTGACGATTCAAAACCAGGTGCACATAGCGCGACGCCGCCGGCTCCGCCGACCGACTCCCCACCAACAGAACCTGGTGCGGGAACCGACGTGCCAACCGCAGCCACCGGCGACAACCCAACCAGCGCTGCGGCGGACGGAAGTTCCGATCAAGCGGCCTATGTCAGTCGCCAAGGGATCCAAATTGGTTCTCGCCGTGACAAAAACACGGCCCCCGCGACAAGCCAACCGCAAACGACTGGCACCGACAAACCGACCAGGCTGGTGAAACCTGGTCAGACCGCCTCCCCCAAGGCAAACAAACCGTCCCCCGCTCAAGAGACCAAGCCACCCGAATCCGTGCCCAAACCTTCGGTTCGAGACCCACTCAGCGCAGATCTTGAGCAAGAACTCGAATCTGCACTCGGCGAAGTCGAGT
>CAZITS010000746.1:0-3491 GCA_964542185.1 uncultured Pirellulaceae bacterium | reverse complement strand
CGGCTTCATATCGAACATATCAATATGGCTTGGGCCGCCAAACAGATTGATCAGGACGACCGATTTCACGCGACCTGCAGGCTGGTTGGCCTGCTGCTCTCGCGCCTCCAGAAGACGATTGAGGGCGAGGCCAGAAAAGAGCGGCAGGCTACCGACGCGAAGCAAGTCACGCCGCGTCAGGCCATCGCAGGCACGGGTTCGTTTCCCCGGAAACGTAAGCATGGCACGGCTTCCTCTGTGGAGGGAAGGTTCCAGGAACTTCTCACATGCTACGCGTTTGGCCTGGTTGTGGCAATTTCGATCAAACGCCAACCTGATTCCACAACAGCGGCCTTAACGGGCCTGGAGTTTGCTCAGTGGAACACGCTGCTCCAATTGGACCTTGGCCCGCATGTCTTGAATGCGGAGCGTGAGCAAGGGATCGGGCTGGTCCCAGTCGATCTGTATGGCCCCAAAGTTTTCTTGATGGAAGGTCATGGGCAACGCGCGGTAGCGGTTCGTCGTTGGTGTGCCACGCTGATGTCGCTGGTTGAAACTGCTGGAGGTGAGGTCGTAAAGCGGATACGTCGTCGCTTTTTCTAAGACCGAAAGTTCGGCCCAATGACGATCTCCACTAATGAATACCACTCCGCTGGCGCGTGTGGCGCGAAGTAATGCGAATAGTCGTTTCCGTTCGTTGGGAAGGTTGCACCAGGTTTCCTGTCCCGCGGCTTCGGCGACGCATTGGATGCTGGATGCGATAATACGAATCGCCGCGGGTTTACGGAGCTGTTGTTCGAGCCATCGCCATTGCGATTTCCCCAGCATGGTGACCTGCGGATTTGTCTCAGGGTAATAGGGGCCACCGACACGTTTCTTGCCTCGCCGTAGCGGCCCTCGAAAGAATCGTGTGTCGAGTACGATGACTTGCAGGCACTTGCCTGGCGGACCAAATCGCCGGGAAGTGTAGATTCCAGGCCGGTGGCGACGGGGTGAATCGGCGGGAGCTTTCCAGAAGTCGAGGAATAGTTGTTCAGACTGTTCGCGTTTGGGATAGTCCGCGCCGGCATCGTTGGCACCGTAGTCATGGTCGTCCCAGGTGGCCATGACGGGACACGATCTGACCAGTCGAGTGAATGAGGGGTTCGCCCTGAGGCGGGCGTACTTGGACTGCATCAGCGCGATGTCTGTTGTGTCGGCATAAATGTTGTCACCAAGAAAAACGAACAGCTCCGGCGATTGTGCGAGGATGGTGTCAAAGATGGGGAGGGGCTTGTCCTGTTTCGCACAGGAGCCAAACAGAAGGCGCGAAACAGGAGCGGAATGACGAGGATCTGGACGGTCACCGGCGAGTGCGTTGGGAGTTTCCATGTGAACCACGATCCCCATCATGAGGAAAGTCGCAAGGGCCGCAGCAGTGTGGATATAGATGCGCGATCTTGGCATGGTAGATCTATACTTTCTCGCCCCGGGTGCGACAGGCGGGCAGGCAGTTCACAAAGTCCTTGGGGACGTGGATCGGCGCCGGTTGGAGGCGAAATAAAACACGTGGCAATGTCAATGCCACGTTTCTACGCGACGGTACCGAGTTGGTGGGGAACGCGAGTCACCAGCAGCAGTATGCGCCGCCATCGCGTAGAATGACAGTGCGCTTCTCGGCAGGGTTGTCGGGAGGGAATTTGCAGTAGGCCGGTCCTGAAAATGAGGGGAAAGCGGTGATGACGAAAATGTGTGCGAAAACGGCGGTATGGTATGCGACCTGGGCGCTGTTGCTGGGCATTCCGGAGGGACCCGCTGCGGAACCGGCCGCCGCATTGAAACAACTCGGATTACATTACGAAATGCACGAGCTCAAGGAGCCGCGTGTCAATCGAGTCCATGTGTTACGGCTTGATTTGCGGACTGGGAAAGTCAAGCCGGCAGTCGTGGTTGGCGCTGATCCGGATGGGGACGGCCCCGCCGAGACAGCGCTGACGAGTCCCTTGAAGCTGGCGGCCGGATCGTCCGTGGTGGCGTTTATTAATACGAATCCCTGGGACAGTTTTCCTGATGCGGAAGGCCGTCGCAACCGTCGCTGGTTTGCCGGTCAGCCGGTCGATATTTCCGGACTGGCGTCTTCGTCGGGGCGCATTCGTAGCGCAAGTCAATCTCATGGCGCGTCGGTATGGTTTGATGGGACCGGCCGTTTACGTCTAGGCGTCGCCCCTGGAGAGGGGCAGGAACAACCTGAGGAGACCCGGCTGACGGAAGGGATGGCTGGATTCAGTTTGATTATGAAGGAGGGCAAGGTAGTGGTTGGTGAGGGTGGCGCGGTACATCCTCGTACATCGATTGGCGTCGATCGCACAGGGAGAATCGCCTGGCTGGTAGTGGTCGATGGCCGACAACGTGGATTTAGTGAGGGGATGAATCTTCATGAGCTGGCGTTGAGGATGAAAAAACTAGGCTGCTGGGATGCGATGAATATGGATGGCGGCGGCAGCAGTGTGATGGGCCTCGTGAACGAAGCGGGGGAAATGCAGGTTTTCAACAGTCCTTCCGATCGACGCCGCGGTCGTCGCAGCGTACGACCTTTGCCAATGGTTTTGACACTACGCAAGGTCGGTGCAGAAAAACCAGTTCCGGCGGACAAGCCGAAGCCTCTACCCGAATAGAATTGACAGGGTGTATCCAGGTTCTGTGTTGACGGACACTACCGACAGACCCATCTCGGGATTACCCGGAGAGCAGTGCCGGATGGAACGAACCCTCGTTGATGGTGGGGCGTTCCAACCTTCCTTTGTGGTCGTAGGTCAACTCCATATTGTTCAGGCCCAGTAACCATAAGATGGAGGCGTGAATGTCCTTGACGTGCATGCGGTCCTCGATCGCATAGAGCCCAAGCGGGTCGGTGGCGCCGATCGTCTGGCCACCACGCACGCCACCACCGGCCATCCAGATAGAGAATCCAGTGGGGTTATGGTCTCGGCCATTGCCCTTTTCGCTCATGGGGGTGCGGCCAAATTCGCCACCCCAGATCACGAGTGTATCGTCGAGGAGACCCCGTTGGCGAAGATCTGTAAGGAGTCCTGCGACCGGTTTGTCCATGGATTTGCACAGGCGGGCGTGGTTCGATTCGATCCCTGCGTGGGAATCCCATTTGCTGCCGGTGCCATTGTAGAGTTGTACGAACCGAACGCCACGTTCGACGAGCCGGCGGGCCAGGAGACAATTTTTTCCGAAGGTTGCCGTCGCCTTGTCTTCGAGTCCATAGAGCGCTTTCGTGGTCGCCGTTTCCCGCGTCAAGTCGACAGCCTCTGGCGCTTCGGCTTGCATTCGGAATGCGAGTTCGTAGCTGGAGATCCGCGCATCCAGTTCAGACTGCTGTGGATTCCGGTCAGCGAACGTCCGATTAAAATCCTGTAGTAGCGATAGCTTTTCGCGTTGTTGCTGGGGAGACGACCCTTTTGGTGCATTCAGATTGGCGATGGGTTCCTGGTTTGAACCGCGAATCCGCACGCCCTGGTGCGAGG
>CAZITS010000745.1:0-3500 GCA_964542185.1 uncultured Pirellulaceae bacterium | reverse complement strand
GACTACACCGAGTCATTAGCCGTCAAGGTCCGATAGCCGGCCGACAACCAGACCCGCATCCCACCCGCACGTCAGTCTCCCGATGGGCAGCAACTGGACCCGGGCACGAAAGGAGCTACACATGATACGTCTGTCAGGTTCACACATCTTGCTTTCCTGCTGTCTGGCGTCTGTGCTCGCCAAGGCGAGCGAACTCTCGCCGAAACCCGCGGTGACTGCCAAATCAACGAATGCCCAAATCGCATCACCTGATGATTGGTCTCAGTTTCGAGGGCCTGGCGGACAAGGACATTCGACTGCAACCGGCTTGCCGCTGACGTGGAGCGAAACGACCAATGTGTCGTGGAAAAGCGAGATTGAGGGTATGGGATGGTCCTCGCCGGTGACCCGTGGCAAACAACTCTGGGTAACGACCTCGCTCGATTCAGGAAAATCGCTCCTGGCAATTTCGCTGGATCTCACTACCGGCGATCCGCTGCAACGCATCGAGGTCTTTACCCCACAAACGATTCGTAACCTCCACGCTAAAAACAGTTTTGCCTCACCGACACCAATCCTGGAAGGCGACCGTGTGTACGTGCATTTCGGCCCGTACGGAACCGCCTGCTTGACAACCGCTGGAGAAATCGTCTGGAAAACTAAACTGACACACAAGACCCATTATGGTCCGTCGAGCAGCCCTGTTCTGTTCAAGGATCTATTGATCGTTCAATGCCACGGCCTAGACGCGCGTTATGTGACCGCGTTGGACAAGAATACGGGCCAGGTTGTTTGGCGAAGATCTCACGACTACCAGAATGCACAACTGAACTTCTACAACTCAGAATCAACACCATTAGTGATTCACACGGACGCCGGAGCACAGCTTATTTGCAACGTAGCGGGCCAAGTGTTGGCCTATGAACCTCGGTCAGGCAACAGTCTGTGGTCCGTGCAGCAGGCAGAAAACTATGCCCAAGTCCCACGTCCCGTCTACGGAAACGGACTGCTTTTCACCGCCGGGGGATATCACAACCCAGTTCTATTCGCGATCCGTCCCGATGGCCGAGGTGACGTCACGGCTTCTCACGTCAAGTGGAGCCTGCGCAAGGCAGTCCCCAACAACCCATCACCCCTGCTGATTAATCAAGAACTCTATGTTGTCAGCGACAACGGCGTCGCCAGTTGTCTCGATGCTCGGACCGGACAAGCCCACTGGCGCAAGCGGTTGGGGGGCAACTTTTCCACGTCACCCATCTTTGCCGATGGAAAGATCTACTTCTTCAATGAACAGGGAATTACGACCGTCCTCGCGCCCGGCACTCGGTTCCAGAACCTGGCAACGAATAAACTCGATGGCCGCATCATGGCCTCACCAGCGGTCTCCGGGAAGGCCATCTACTTGCGGACAGATGACCACCTGTACTGCCTTGCACGAAAGTCCGAGTGAACGGCATTCAATACCGTGGTCTCCAACACATCCACGCACCGGCCGAGAGAAAAAGAGTCGAGAAGTCAAACGGTGACAATTCACAATGATTTGCACTCGCAACGGCCTCCGCCAGCTACGCTGCCACCGTCACACTGAAACAGTTATGTTAGTGCTCTGAAGTATTGGTGATGCACGAAAGAACACAGGGGCTCCCTCCTCTAGCGGCCCAGTCGCGGGAAAAGACCAGCAATGAAAAACCACTGGTACACCTTGATCAAGTTTAGCTTCACCGGGTTGTTGTTGTGGGTTCCCGCCACCAGATCGGCTGACGGAGAAACTCCCGCAAGACCTGGCCTGCAATTCAACGAGCTCCTCGCCTCAAATCGAGCAGGGCTTCTCGACGACGAAGGCCAATCCAGTGACTGGATTGAAATCTACAACTCGGGCAACCAGGCAGCGCGACTGGACGGCTATCACCTCACGGACGATCCAGCAGTCCCGAACAAATGGAAATTCCCCAACGGCCACGTCCCGGCTGGCGGATACCGGCTCGTCTGGATGTCCGGCTTGGACCGAGCCTCTCTTTCCCCAGAGGCGTTACAGACCTCGGCCGCCAGCATTCCGTTTGCAACGATACTGATCAAACCGGGTGCAAATTGGAAATATCTCTACGCAATGCCGGATGACAAAAGGTCCGTCCGCGGCTGGACGGACCTGGAATTCGACGACAGTGCATTCGCGGTCGGCGCGGCCGGTTTCGGCTACGGGGACGAGGATGATGCGACTGAAGTGCCGGCCGGCACAAGAGTCGTTCTGATCCGCCACGAGTTCACACTGGACGGTCCCTTGACGTCCGACTCACTCGTCCTGCAAGTCGACTATGACGACGGTTTCGCCGCCTACCTGAACGGAACGCGTGTGGCTGCCATGAACGCGCCTGGCGATGAACCCAGGCTGGACACCTTTGCGACAACTGGCCACGACGCGGGATCCCCCGAGCGCTTCGATATCTCGGACAAAGTGGGCCTGCTCCGCACGGGTAAAAACGTGCTGGCCATCGCAGCCCTGAATATCGGCCCGGGAAGCTCCGATCTCTCCCTGCATCCCGTACTCGGTACGATCCACCCCGTATGCCACGCAAACTTCCGTCTCAAAAAGGGCGGCGGCGCGCTCTACCTTGTCGATCAGGATGGACACGTTGTCGACCAGGTTGATTACCCGAAACAAATGGCTGATCAATCTCTCGGTCGCGCACCAACTGCCGAGCGAAACTGGGGCTATTTTCTGACCCCCAGTCCGGGAGCCGCCAACACAGGTCCACAACAGCCACAACCCGTGAAATCACGTATCTCGTTCGCGCCCAAACCAGGGGCCGTTGCCCAGAATATCGAGGTACGGATCAAGAGCAAATCTTCTCTGCCTGTTGAAATCCGCTTCACCAGGGACGGTTCCAATCCTGATCCCTCAAGTCCGTTGTATGAAGGCCCCATCAAACTTGACAAGACCTCTCTCTTTCGTGCTGCGGCGTTCATCGGCGTGGAACGCGCCAGTTCAGTCAAGTCGGCCACTTATCTCGTCGGCCGCCGCCCCTCACTGCCGGTCGTTTCCATTTCCATGAAGCCCCAGGATTTCGAAGACATTCACCTGCAACGCACTGGCCGTGGACGGAGCAGCGAACGGCCCGCATTCTTTGAAGTCTTCAATCCTGTCGGACAAAGGGAGGTGGCCACAGGATTCGGCCTCCGACTCCACGGTGGCGCGGGACGACGCGGCGGCATGGAAACAAAAAAATCGTACCGCGTTTACTTCCGCAAGGCCTACGGCGACGGTCGTTTGAAACACGCCATCATTCCGCATGCCGACATCAAAGATTTCGACAAATTGGTCTTCCGCGCCAACTTCGGAGACGGCCGCTCGCATGGCGCTTATATTCGTGACCAGGTCATCCGAGACCTGCACCTCGACATGGGGGGGCAGGCTTCGCGCGGCTGGTATTGTGTGCTCCTGATTAATGGCACAGACCATGGTGTCTATAACGTCTGCGAGCGGATGGACGAGGAATTCTTCATCTCGCACCTTGGCCCTGGAC
>CAZITS010000744.1:0-3501 GCA_964542185.1 uncultured Pirellulaceae bacterium | reverse complement strand
ATGTGCTGATCTGGTGGGGGCACACGGCACATGACGATGTCTCTGATGAGGTAGTCGAGCGCATCCAGCAGCGCGTGTTGGCGGGTATGGGGTTACTGGTTTTACATTCTGGCCATGGTTCCAAGATTTTTCGTCGCTTGCTGGGGACTGGCTGCATGCTCCGCTGGCGCGAAGCGGCGGAATGTGAACGGCTCTGGATTGTCGATCCGGGACACCCCATTGTCGACGGTCTGGAGGGAGAGTATCTGGAGTTACCACAAACGGAAATGTACGGTGAGTTCTTTGACATTCCACCACCGGATGAACTTGTGTTCATTAGCTGGTTTGCGGGCGGAGAGGTCTTTCGCAGTGGGTGCACCTTTCGCCGCGGCAGGGGCAAGCTGTTTTATTTTCGCCCCGGTCACGAGACGTATCCCATCTATCACGATCAACAGGTCCAGCAGGTTCTTGCCAATGCGGTCCTCTGGGCCGCGCCCACGGGTGTTCCCTATCAGGGTCAGGCACGTAACGCTGTGGAATCACTTGAGCCGTTGGGCCCAGATTGACACCGAATGTCGCCCCACGCCGCTTCCCGCGACCTGTCGTGGATGCCCGTCACGAGATTGAACGGCACTCTCGAGTGGAACAACAAGCCACTCGAAGGGGGGGGCTCTGGAAAGGGAATCAAGTCCGGCTAGCCAATCGCCGAAGACCGACGGGGGGGTTATTGTTCACTAGAGTCATCAACATTATGATGATGGTTTCCCCAGCAACCCCACGGCGCTACTTTTCCTGGCGACCGAAGACGGTCGGCGGTCGCTTGTTTGTTGCTTGATAGCGTGTTGAAACCATGTCTTCACATCTAAAAGAGGCAGCATTGACCGAGGGCACTCCGGCCCCTCGGGATGCGGATGTCGCTGGCCCGATTGTGTCAGCCGGTTTGTCCGCGACCCCCGAGTTGTTGGCGGAGCTGGCGGCGCGTGCCGAGGAATTTGAGACGTTTCAACCGGCGCAAATTCTCAAGTGGGCTGTGGAGCGGTTTGCGCCGCGTTTCAGTATGGCGACCGCCTTTGGCCCGGAGGGGATGTGTCTGCTCCACTGGCTGGGTGAGTTTGCCCCAGAGACACCCGTTTTTAATCTCGATACGGGCTACCAGTTTCCTGAAACGTTAGAGCTACGTGAGCGTGTGCGCCAACGGTATGGGATTGAAGTCGAGCTCAAACGGCCCCAGCACTCGGTCCAGGAGTACGAAACGCTGCACGGTGGTCCGCTGTATGAGACGGACCCGGGTCGCTGCTGCCAGGACCGCAAGATCAAATTGCTGCAGGAGGCGGCGCAGGGTATCGACGCCTGGGCCAGTGCCATCCGCCGCGATCAGAGTGCGGATCGGGCGCAGGCTGCGATCGTTGGCTGGGATCAGCGGTTTCAACTGGTCAAGGTGAACCCACTGGCCAACTGGACAAAACAACAAGTCTGGAAGTTGATCACCGATTGCGATATCCCCTACAACCCATTGCACGATCGCGGCTACACGAGCATCGGTTGCCAGCCCTGTACACGGGCAGTGCTGCCAGGTGAAGATGATCGCGCTGGCCGGTGGAGCGGTTTTGCCAAGATCGAGTGCGGATTACATTCGCTCACCGATGACCCGCAGTCACAGTAGATGCAACGGTTGCATTGTCGCAGGGAACAGGATCGTAGGGATAAGGCAGTCAACTAGACATCGCTGTGGCAGGACATCCAGATATGGGGTGTCGGTCCGTAGCTGTTCCAGTGTGGTGGATTTTCCGGTGCGAAGCCGAATGCGACCAACGTGAATATCTCAGCAAAAACCGAATATGCCTGTATCGCCGTGCTTGAACTGGCGTTGAATTACGGCTCCGGTGACCCGGTGACGATTCGGGCAATTGCCGAGACGCATGGGATTCCATCGCGGTTTCTGGTGCAGATTCTCTTGCAGCTGAAAGGGGCAGGGATTGTGGGCAGCACCCGTGGCGCCGCGGGTGGTTATCAGCTGGTCCGCGATCCCCAACAGTTGACATTGGCTGAAGTAATGCGAGTGATTGAGGGTGACTCCCGCGAGCTGACCAAGAACACGGAGACGACGACACCCGTCTCAGCCGCATTGTTTGATGCCTGGCAGGAAGTTGCCGCAGCGGAACAGAGTATGTTGCAGATGCACTCGTTTGGAGACATGGTGGAGCAGGTCCGCGGCCAGACAGAGAAGATGTACTATATCTAAACCGGAAGATCTAAACCGGAAGCCGGTGTGACGGACGTCAGGATTTTCATCGATTGTGATGTTGATAGATTGAGGCTGCGACTTGCCAAGATCCTCGGTGGTTGGAGCGACTCCGGATAATCTACAATAGGTCGACGGCGATAACTTCGACACGGACCCGCTCCAGGGTCTGGGGTGTTTTCTCATTGAACAGAAATTTCTGTTGGATCCATGTTGGAATTTGAATTTATCGTCAATCCAAAGTCTGGCCACAATCGCGCCGGTCGCATGTGGGAGACATTTCATTCCCAACATCCGGAGATCGCGCCAGGTCGAGTGCATTGGACGGAGCGCCGTGGACACGCCGAGGAGATTGCCCGCGACTTGCGCTTGCAGGGCGTGACACGGATGGTGGCTGTCGGTGGCGATGGGTTGCTGAACGAAGTTGTCAATGGTCTCTTTGACCAGGAGGATGTTGGCCAGCCGAAGGGGACGAACAACGATCCGCCGATTTTGCTGGGGCACTTTCCCGCAGGATCGGGCTGTGACTTTGCCCGCCAGCTCGGCTTGTCCCGCGATCCGGCCACTTGGAGTCAGCTGCTCACGTCCGGGCGGCAGGTCCCGATCGATGTAGGCAATGCGCAGTGGGGATCTCCAGACAATCCGGTTGGCCACCGTTTTTTTGTCACGGTGGCGATGGCTGGAATTGCTGGGAAGATTGCGGCCAGCATGGACCGTTTTGGTAAACCCCTGGGTGGGTTGCTATCGTATCTGCTGGTTTCTCTGAGGCACGTGTTGACAGCTCGATCAAACCAGATCGAGTTGTCGATCGACGGTCAGGAGCAGGAACCATGCTCGTACCATCTAATCGCGTTGGCCAATACAGCGACCACCGGTGGCATGCAAATTGCACCCCGTGCGGATCCGACGGACGGTTGGTTTGATCTTCTCCTGGTCGGGGACTTGTCGCGCTGGCGACTACTGACCCATTTTCCCAGGATCTATCAAGGGAAATTGGATGGGGTACCGAGAGTGGAACAGCGTCGCGTGCGCTCCCTGACGGCAAACGCGGGCGCCGCGCAGGTGCTGATGAATATCGATGGCGAACCGCTCGGAGAGTTACCGGTTCGGATTGAAATGTTGCCTGCCGCACTGACGATGTTGGCACCTGCCGAATGAGGCAGTGGGCCCGCAGCGACAGATGCCAATCCCAGGTAAATTTCCCGGATTGAGCAGGCTGTTAATTTGACACAACCGCTACGGATTACCGCGCTGCGTCAGGGGTCTTTCCAGCTCGTCAA
>CAZITS010000743.1:0-3503 GCA_964542185.1 uncultured Pirellulaceae bacterium | reverse complement strand
CAAACCGGCCTGGTTGAGCATCGTAACAAACAAGTTGCAGAGCGGGGCGTCACGACCCTCTTTTTGCGCCACGTAGCGACCGTGCTGGAACCCGCCACCGGCCAGGAAGACGGGTAGATTTCTAGCATGATGGGCGTTGGCGTTGCCCAGGTTGCTGCCGAACAGGATCGACGTGTTGTCCAGCAGTGTCCCGCCTTGTTCCGGTTTCTCTTTCATCTGGCCAAGCAGACTGCCAAAACACCCGAGGATCTCGGTTTCGATCTTCTCCAGCTGCGCGATCTTCGACCGATCCTGGCCGTGATGCGAAAGGTTGTGGTGATTACCGGTGACTCCCGCGACCTGGGGTACCACAAAGTGGTCCTGGATCATCACGCTGACCACGCGGGTCGAGTCGGTTTGCACGATCAGCGGCACCAGGTCCATCAACAGCTGCGCCCGGCCAATCAGGTCCCGCAGATCGGGGATATCGGCGGGAGGCTCGGCAGCCACTTGAGGTTTCGGCTTGTCGAGCCAGCCCTGCACCTCGGTAATGGTCGCTTCGGCCGCCCGTACCGAATCCAGAAAATCAGTGAGCAGCTGGTTGTCCGCGCCACTGACCTGGCGACGCACGACCTTGGTTTGCTCTCCCAGTTCGTCGAGGATACTGCGACCGTCGTCCAGCTTGCGTTTCTGGGTCTGGACCTCCGCCGGTTTACCCTGCAGGAACAGCTGGGCGAACAGTCGGGACGGGCTCGTCTGGGCGGGAATCATCACCCCGCCACTGGTGTAGGACTGGCTCTGGGCCTTGGCGGTCCCCAGCGAAAGTGACGGGTAGCGGGTGACGTAGCCCAGCCGGGTGGCTGCCAGCTGGTCCACCGAAATCGTGTTGCGAAAACCTCCCATTCCGGGCTTGCGGGCAGACGTCAGCCAGGTCATCTCGCTATCGTGCGGCTGCCGACCGGTCTGGTCCTCGTGGGAGAGACCCGAAAATAGCGTGAAATCCTGCTGGTGGTCCTTGAGCAATTCCAGGTAGGGGGTCGATTCATAGTCGGCGCCGGGTGTCTGGGGCCACAACAGCGGCGGGTGCAATCCGAGCGTGGTACAGACAAAGACCATCCGCTTGGGGGGCGCATCTGTGGCGGCCCCCTGCAGAGGCCGCATCGACTCGAGCAGGGGCAACGCCAGAGAAACACCCGAGGCTTGTAACAGCGTGCGTCGATTCAGTCGGTAGTTCATCACGTACTCAACCTGACCTGGTGGTTATCGGTGTCGAAAAAGTTTGCTCTGGACAACGGCGTGCAGCAGATCCCGCATGGGAAAATCCGCTGGTTGGGCGTGCTGGAGAATTGCTTCGATTTCGGCGCGATCAGCGAATTGGATCTCGCCACCAGTGGCATAAACCATCAGCTGCGAAACAAAATGCCGCGCGACCTGTTCCTTCTCCGTCAGCAGATGCTGTTTGAATTCCTCAATGCCGGCGAATTCCTGTCCGTCCACGGTCGTCCCGCTGGGATCGACAGCAGGTCCCTGCCGGGGAGGATTGCGAACCGGAAAACCACCCAACGACCGCTCACCGCCCGACGCGCGGTAGTGTGTACGATAGCCACCGATTGGGTCAAAGCTCTCCAGCGCAAATCCGGGCGGGTCGATGGTGCGATGGCATTTATTGCAGGTCTCGTTCTCGCGATGGGCCGCCAGGATCTCGCGGATCGTAGTCTGGCCGCGCGTATCCGGCTCGATCGAACCGATACCCGGTGGGGGTGGCGAGGGTGGTGTACCGAGAAAATTGGTGAGCACAAAGTTGCCACGTGTCACCGGGGAGGTGGTGGTCCCGTTGGCGGTCGTTTTCAAGATGGCCGCCTGGGTGAGCATACCGCCGCGCGGACTGCCGGCGGGCAGGGCCACTTTGCGGAACTGCTGCCCCTGCACATTGGCGATGCCATACAACTCCGCCAGCCGGCGATTGACGAACGTAAAATCCGCATCGATCAGTCCCCTGAGGCTCAGGTTCTCCTTGAGAAGCTCGCTGAAAAACAGCTGCGGTTCCTGTGGAATCGACTTGGCCAGGATCTCGTCGTATTCCGGGTAGAGCCCTTCGTCGGGCGTGGTCGCATTGACCTTATGCAACAACAACCATTGCCCCAGAAAGTCACGCACGAAACGCTCCGCCTTGTCGTCGGCCAGCAGCCGGTCCACCTGGCCGGCAAGCACCGCGCCGTCGGAAAGTTTTCCCTGGCGGGCCAACTCAAAGAGCTCCTCATCAGGCAAACTCTTCCAGAGGAAGTAGGAGAGACGATTGGCCAGGGCGTAGTCATCAAGCGGACCCGGTTTCCCCGTGAACAACAGAAACTGAGGCGAACTCAACATTGAGCGCAGGGGAATCCGGACCGCGTCGAGCAATGCCCGGCCCTCGGCGAGCGCCGGTTTGGCCAGATCGATAAACGGCTGCAATTCGCCCTCGGTCGCAGGTCGACGCCAGACGCGGGGGGCAAACTGTGTGACGATCCGGGTCACCTGCGCGAGCGGATCCTGCGGTGCTTCGACGGCATACGGCCCTTCGGGAGACCCGGACGCGGAGACCAGCTTCACACCCTGAAGTAATTGCTGACTGCTGGGCGGGGGCCAGGACGCAACCAGTGGTCCTTCGATGATCTGCGACATAATCGCCAGCCCGCGACCCTTGTAGTTCCTGGCACCACCGCTGGCGAAAATCCCGTTGAACGACGCGACGCCCCCCGCATCAAAGCTCAGGTAGGGAATATCGCCCGGCTGTAAATAGGTGTCGAACACGACCGTTTCCGGCTCGCCCGGCTGCAAGTCGTGGGCTTTCGCCAGCCGTGCCCCGCCGGTCGGATCCTTGACAATGAACTTGGCCGTCACCGGCGTCCTGGACTGGTAGGCGGCCACCCGGGCCGTGATCCGGTAGGTTCCCGGAACAGGGACACCGAATTGGAAGATCGTGAGATAATCCACATCGGCAAACAGGGCGATGCCCTTGCCGAATCGCAACTTGCGGGTAATGCTCCCGCCCAGGTTGAGCGGCTTGGTGTGCCACTCGTCTAGATACGCGAAATCGGTCACACCACGACGGTACGGCTTGCGGCCCAGATCGATGGCCAGGTCGAGTGCGCGATCGGCCGCCTCCAGGTAACTCTGCATGTGTACCGCGGAGATCCGCTGCGTGGCACCAACCGTGTCGAAGCTGCCCGACTCGACCTCATCCGGAATCCCCTGGGTCACATCGCTCTCGATCAACAGCAAATCGCGGAACGTGTAGCCCAGCTCAAGTTTGGTCAGGCGCCGCGCCGGCACGCGTCCCCCGGCGCGCTGCTGGTCCGCCAGACTGGCCGCCTGGAGGTGTCTTTCCAGCGCCCCCAGCGCTCGCTTCAGCTGGCCTGGATCGGGGCGCCGCTCCGACTCGGGGGGCATCTCACCGGTGCGCAAACGATCAAACACGTTCACCCACCTGCGCAGGTTGGCCGCAGCGGCCCGGTTGTCACCCTGGGTCGAAACCTGGAGGAGCA
>CAZITS010000742.1:0-3514 GCA_964542185.1 uncultured Pirellulaceae bacterium | reverse complement strand
CCCGCCGCGAAACCGAATTGGCTCGCACCTTTCCGCTCCACGTGGTCACCGAGTGGATTGACCACACGCCGCCGCGGCAGCCTCTATATTGGTGGCGTCTGGATACGGTAAACGAAGGAGTTGCACATGGAACGTCTGCTGGGTCTGCTGCTGGTGATAGGGATGGTCGGGTGTGGACAGAAGACCATTAACAGGGGTGACACCTATTTGCGTAGAAATAACGGTTTGTTGTATGAGGCTCGCGACATTGACAAACTCGTTACTGGACTAGTGGTCGAGTTGGACGACCATGGTCAGAAGCGGCCTGAAACAAATTACAAGAATGGAAAGCCGGCAGGAAAACTGACCGAATGGAGAAGGCGCGACAACGTTCACAAGGACAACGTTCAGAAAACAGTGGAAGCAACTTGCAAGGACGGGGATCCGGAGGGAACAACGACGACGACGCGCGACCCGGCGATCGTGGCGCATTACACCTTCGACAAAGATCCCGGCGGCAAGGTCCGCGATGACAGCGGCCACCAGAACGACGGCGTGAATCATGGCGCGGAGTACGTCAGGGGACCGGCGGGTACTGGCAACGTCCTGCGCTTCGAGAACCCGCAGGCCTTCGTCGACTGCGGCAACGATCCGAGTCTCGACCTGACGGAGCAGTTGACCATCGAGTTGTGGTATTTCGCCGAGAATGAGCGTCTTTCGGGTGGTGAACCGGGCTTGGTTGGCAAGTCCATGGGCAGCTTCATGCTCGCCTCCGCCGGCTGCTGGTTTTACGTGAAGACCGGCGACGTGCGCTACGACTGCTCGACCAGTCCGTCGCCCAAGCAGTGGCACCACCTCGCCGCGACATACGACGGCAAGTACCTGCGCACCTATCTCGACGGCACGCAGCGCAACGTTGTCGAAACGGCCGGCGGCGCGATCAACTCCGCCGACAATCTCTACCTCCGCTATCCAAGCATCTATGGCGGTGCCTCGGTCCCGCCGGTCATCTGCATGATGGACGAATTGCGTGTGTACAAGCGCGCCATAGGCGGCGCCGAGGTGATGAAGCACTACCTCGACGAAGCGAACGCCTATGGCCACGACGTCGCGGCATTGGTACGGCCCAAGGTCGCCACCCACGTCGTGCCCGCCACAGGCGTGCCGGTCGTCGAGGTCGATTTCCGCGCTAACGTACATTATTTGCCGGCGAAGCCAACTGTGTCCATCGAGATGCGTGGAGCCGACGGAAAGGTCATCGGCTCGCACATCGCGGCGATTGGCTCGGCGCTGCCGCTGGTTTCATGGACCGCACCTGAGGGCTTGCCGACAGGTCGGTATGTGTTCGACGTCACGATCAAAGATGATCGGGGAGCGACCATCGGCGCGGCCGTCCGGCAGGCCGTGACTATTGCCAAACCTGACGAGGCGCTCGCTCGGCCGTTCGGCGAGGCGATCATGCTAAATAACTTCACCGCCGATCTGCTGCACCTCGCCAAGGCACGCGGCGAAGTGCGTTTCACCAATCCGCGCGATGGCTGGGTGTTGATCAGGACCTCAGGCGAGCCGCAACGCATGTGTTATTTCACAAAGGGCGAACATGCGTTTCAGATGAAGCACGGCGGTGAACTGCTGATTCGTGCGATACCGGAACTGGTTTACACCGAGCTGGGCTACGCTCCCAACCCGTTCGTGAAGAGCTACGGGCCGTATACATGGGATTATCTTGAGCGCGCCGGCGTCCTGGACAGCGCCAATGTGGTGCTGATCCGAGATCCCAGAATTGTAGATAACTTGAAGCTGACGCAGTGGCGGCAGCGCGGTGGTCGTCAACTCCAATACTACAATCTATCCTGGCTGCTGCGCAACGTCGCCGATGTCACCGCTGATACCGCGTTCGACGCGTGGGCGGGCGGCGGCATGACGTCGGAGGAATCGTACGGCATGATGCTAGACGAGTTGTCCGGTCACGTTTATGCCGAAGCATATCCGCACTTTACCGCGGCGCTACGGCGCATCGCAGCCGACTCCGCGACCGATGGCAGGGTGTTTTACCCCTATTGCAGTCGGTTGTACGAAAGTGAACCGTCGCTGGACTTCGCCAGAGCCGTACTCGACGCGGGTTATCGGCTCGCCGAGGAGCAATACCTGCTGGAGCAACCAACAGAGGAGGAAGCCCGCACCTACATGAACGAAAAGCTGCGCCTGGTAATGTTGCGTTATCAAGACCACTTCCCGGCAATGGCAACGCAGACGGTCATGACGCTGGGTTTGATCTCGCTGCCTCATGAGACGCAGGACGTCGATCCTGGCGTGGACTTTAAGGTGTACTTGGACATGCAGATGAATCTGCTGGCGAACGACCCGGCGTTCCGCGGCCTATACGGCGTGCTGTGGTATCACGGAGCCTATGCCGACGAGGAGTATCAACGCTGGGCTGCGAAGCTCAATCAGCATTACTGCCTTGAAGGACGGCGCGAACGACTGACGGACGATCCGTACATTCTTCCGCATCTGTCCAACGGCGATTTCGAAAATGATGCCGAAGGCTGGACGCTTGAACCGGCGAAGCAGGGATCTATTTCCACCGCGCGCGTCGCCGGTTTCGGCTGGCTGCAGGGACGCTTTCAACGCGACGTCTGGGCAGGCGGCGACGCCACCGGCGGAGGCCTGCCCGAAGGCCGCGGTGACCACGTCCTGGTCATGCGCCGCGCCGACACCGCACCCAACCGTGTCAGTCAGGTCCTTCGCGATCTACAGCCTCGTCGCCTCTACTCGCTGCGTCTGACCACCGCCGACTACGACGAGCTGACCCGCGGCGAATCCGTCGAGAAGGATGACGGCGTTCACGTCTCACTCGAAAACGTTGAGATTCTGCCCGAGCACTCGTTTACCGAAACCCTCACCAACGGCGGCGGCCACAGCAACGCCATCTTCCGCGGCGATAAGAAGCTGTACATGAACTGGCGACGCATCGTGTTCCGCGCCTTGGGCGAAACCGCACAACTGACCATCAGCGACGGCGGTGCCGTCACGAATGGCTTCGGCGCTGTGGCGATCAACGGTGTCCAGGTCCAGCCCTATTTTGGTGGTTCAGCAGATGAGTAACAACAAGCCGTATTGTGTACTTCATTACGACGTTACGGTCATAGGAAGACGTCGCTGGACAGGATCTACAACTAGTCGACACCACGAGTAGCGCACTGGACCCGAGGATTCGGTCATTTTCAATACTGGTTTTCAGATCCTTGCACTCAGGGACGAACGTAGTTTGTCGCTTCGGCCTAAGGCCTGGTCCAGCTGTAAGCTTCATCCGTTTGTTCGTCAGTGGCACTAGGGAAGCCGAAGAAAAGGACCCGCAGGTTTTCGGGCCCGCACCGGCGGCAGGAGGAGCGGCGGGGGCGTACTTTGTGATCTCACAGTTGCGCAACGCCTGCTGCAGTTCGGCGCCGCAACCACGAAACTCATGGACCACATCGGATCGCTCCCGGTTCGTCTTCTCCGTAAACACCTCGACTGACAAGTAGTCTACATC
>CAZITS010000741.1:0-3515 GCA_964542185.1 uncultured Pirellulaceae bacterium | reverse complement strand
CTGGTTCGCGATCCCGCCGCTCTCCAGCGAGATATAAATGACCCCGTCCTGTACCGAAGGGGTGGTCTTGATGTTGCGGAGCAGAGTGCGTGCGTGCCACTTGCGGGCACCAGATTCGAGATCATAGCCGATCAACTTGCCGGTTCCGGCGACGACCAGTTCTGGCCCGTTGGGAGTGTTGCAGATCACAGGATGTGAATAGTTGACCGCCATGTCACTACGGTCATCCTTCCAGAGGATTTTTCCGGTAGTTTTTTCAAAGGCATAAAGCGCGGGGTAGAGATCGTCGTCCTGAACGAAAATCAATTTGTCTTTGTACAGGACAGGAGACATTCCCGGACCCCATTTGAAGACAAAGTAGGGCACCGGAAGTTTTTGGTGCCAGACATCGGCACCCGTGCGAGCATCCACGGCAACCATGCCGAGCGTGGAGGAGTAGAAATAGACACGTTCCGCATCAGCGGCCGGTGTCGTTGAGGCATGACTATTGGTTTCGTGGACATCCAGAAGCGATCCGGCTGGCCAACTGCGCACCCATAATTGGCGCCCAGACCTGGCATCAAAGCAGTACAACCCGATTTTCTCTTTGTTGACCATTGCGGAGACGAAAACGCGTCCTGCCGCGACCACTGGGCAGCCGATTCCGTCACCCAGTTTGGCGGTCCAGGCCATCTTTTCCGTCGAGGAGAATTTGACCGGGAGGGCCTGGGAGGAGGTCGATATCCCGCTGCAATTGGGTCCGCGAAATTGCGGCCAGTCCTCGGCTTTGAGGTGATGGGGGAAAACAGCGAGCATCGAAACCAGCAGAGCTGCCACAGGAAAAGTGAATTTCATGACCACTCCTCGTTGGAACGGGCGAAGGAGAAATGTAAAACGGATGGGCTTTGGCGTTGTCTACCTGGCCAGGTAGACCGGGCCAGCAGACGGTCTCACAGTCCGAGAGGCAATCCCGTTACAGGAGACTGGTACCCACGACGGGTGTTTTCCAGCGGGAGCGGACGTTGCCACCCGCGCGGTCAGACGACCGAATCCTTGAAGTCCGGCCGGTGTCCTACCGCTACCAGCGTCCTCCCAAACTGCGCCCTGAGTGTACCTGTGGGAGAGTTGTTTCACACCTTAGGGGGGCGAAAATACATAAAAAAAGCGGGCTCGCCATTCGGGAGCCCGCTGCTTTGATCGATCGGTGGCAAGGGCCGTTAGGCCTGGAATGAGGAGCCACAACCGCAGGATTTGACGACATTGGGATTGTCGAATGTAAAGCCACGACGGTCGAGTCCATCATGCCAGTCGAGTGTTGTTCCTTCCAGATACAGTGCACTCTTTTTGTCGACGACGACACTGACGCCGTGGCAATCAATCTTGCTGTCGGACGTGTCGTCAAATTGATTGTCTGGTTTGAGCGAGTAGCTGAAACCGCTGCAGCCGCCGGCCGCGATGCCGATGCGCAGAAACATGGACTCATCAAATTTCTGATCTTGCCAAACGCGGCGAACTTCGTCTGCTGCTTTTTCGGTAACAGTAATAGACACTGGGCGGACTCCTCCGAGAATGGCGGCGGTAATCACCTTCTTCTGCAAACTTTTCAAGAGCTGAACTTTCAGCCCCTGAGCGATGTCGACTGGGGACACGCGTTCCCTGGTCGACCTGGGCACCTGACTTTACTCATCGTCATCACGGGTACCCCACTTCAACGATCCTACTCCATTAAGTCCGCAGAAACAAGTGAAGCGTTGGAGTGCCCAGATTGGACAATTGGTCAGTCTTCGTCGGCCATACGAGTCCGTCCCATGGCAATGTCAAACTCAAACAGCGCAGGGACCAGCATGGCCAATGTGGAAAAACCATAGGCGACTGAAATGACCAGGATGATGGTCAATTCTCGATCTCCAAGAACAAAGCTGGTAATTGCGAAAAAGGTAGCAAAGGGAAGAATCATCGATGACCAGAGAATCGCGTTGGAGCCATTGCGCGATCCGAGCGCGACATACAGACCCACGCCGCCCCCCAATACCATGGCCAGGAATGGCGGCAGCTGCGTTTGAAACGAACCGCTGAAGGACACCATGATCACAATGCAAGTGGTGACCCCCAGAAACAAGAAAAAGACGGTACCCAGACTCATACCAATAGCCCGCCGCGAGTTCGCGTAAATCATGCCGCAGTGGATACCGAGCATGGCCACAAAAAGTACTAATAGCGCCAGCCCGCAGAGCACGAAGATGAGGTTCTCACCTCCCTTCCAGCCCTGACCGAGTCCTCCATTCCACCAAAGAAACCCCGTCAGAATGATCGGTAACAAAATCATCTCGCGGGTAACCCAGAGTACACCACCCAGTTTACCGAACACGAATTCCCGCGAAGAAATGTCCGTGGCTAGTAGCAGGTCGAGGGCCAGGCCGTCTCTTTCGTTGGTGACTGAAGTTACACCCAAAGAGTTGATTAGTACGAGGCTGACGAGGAAAAAAGGTGCCAGTGGTCTAGCGGCTGCTGGAATGACCGAGTTGTCTTGTGAAATGGTTGTGTTGGAGAGACTTTCCTGTAAACCAAACATCGTGGCGAGTCCGAGCAACAGGTACACGCACTTGATCACGAGAATTTTTCGGCCGTAAGCGCGGGTCCGTACTTCCCGCCAGAGGATTGGATTATTCCAGACGCGCTTCGATCGACCTGACTGTTCTCGAGTTCGGCTGACGGCATCCACATGACCGGCGCGGGCTGTTTCTTCGCTGGCCGGCTGGCTGGTGGTTGTGTCGTCTAGCGAAGCAAGGTCTTTGCTCCAGATGTTTTCCGTTTCGGCATCTTCCTTTTGAAGTCGACGGATTTCACGAGAGGGATTCCAACGCCGTACGCGCAGGATGGCTAGCCCGTTGAGCCCGAGGGTCGCCAGCACAGAGATCGTCAGGTATGTCCACGTATCTTCGATAGAGCCTCTGCTGGCGGCCAGGATCGCATGGACTGGACTGATCCCAGTCAACAGTCGGTTACTGAGCCAGCCTGGTGCTGACGTGCTATCTGTGGTGTAGCTGGCTGCAACTTCTCCCAGCCCAATCCACAACAGCAGAATGAGAGTGGCGATTGCCAGAGCCTGGAAGGTCTTTTCTCTCCACAATGCGATCGTCGATCCAATGCTTCCGGCGACCAGGACTGTGGCGAGCGTGACAGCGAATACCGCGGCGATCTGATGGAACGAGATACCACCAAACAGTGTCATTAACAGGAACACAGGCAGTCCCGCAGTGAGCATCACCAGGACATTCAACAGGCTGGCCAGTAGCTTGCCCAGGACGAGTTCGCTGTTAGTGAGTCGTGACATCAGCAGCAGAATCAAGGTTCTGCGGTCTTTTTCCTGAGCGACGCCGCTAACTGCACCGAGAGTCGCCAAAAATACGACCAGGCCCAATTGCAGCGGACATAAGACTTGAAACAAGACTTGTCCGAACCTTGCCATATCACCCAGGTTACGGATTTCTTGCGTCCCGATCATGACTAACCAGGCGGTACTCATCAGCAGTAAC
>CAZITS010000740.1:0-3518 GCA_964542185.1 uncultured Pirellulaceae bacterium | reverse complement strand
AGCTGTCCTTCTTGCCGCCCCAGTCCTGCTTCCACTCCGTCTGCGTGATGTTGGTATTTCTGAAGCACAGTTACCAGCGATGGCCGACAAAGCGTTTACGGTAAAACGTATCTTGCGCGTCAGTCCACGGTCGGTGGCCCATGAAGACCTGGCAGCCATTCTACGAGCGGCCCTGTAACGTCGTGGTCAACACGCAGGGTGAATGTGTGTTGCGCCATTACCTGTGGACGTCTGGCGCGAGGGGCAGTCAAGCCGTCGTCGGTTATCACCGACACGTTCAACTGCCGCCCTGCCAGGGGGTACCGGAGTGTTATTCGGCGAGCAATTTCTGGATTGTTGGTTCCATCGCTTTGGCCCATGTCCGGTAGCCCGCTTCGTGGGGGTGCAGCAGGTCGGGCATGACCGATTTTGGCAGTCGTCCGCGATCATCCAGGAAGGCCGAGTTCAAGTCGAGGAAGAAGACGCGCTTGCCATCGGCGTATTCTTTGATGTGTTCATTGATGGATACGTTGATCTTCCGCAATTTGTCGTCCGCTGTAGCACCGCGCGGAAAAATTGCCAGCAGGAGAACTTTCATCTTCGGTTTTCGCTGCTTTAATTCAGCGAGAATGTGTTTGATCCCGGCGGCCGTCTCTTGCGGCGGATCCTGACGGTGCCCGGTGTTATTGGTACCAATCATGACGACGGCAAGTTGTGGAGATATCGCGTCGATTTCGCCGTGCTGGAGTCTCCAGATAACATGTTCGGTGCGGTCGCCACTATAGCCAATGTTAAAGGCATTGCGTTTTGCATAATATTGTTGCCAGACCTTCTTTCCGCGGCCTTCCCAACCGTGCGTAATCGAGTCGCCGATCATCAGCAGATCGACCGACTTGCCTTGCGACGCTTTCAATTTTTGTGTGTGCCGCTCACTCCACCATTTGTCGCTCCGGTTTTCAGGCGTAACTGCTTTGACCGTCTTCCTGGGGTTGTCCGCCTCGGCGGCGATCAGCTCCGTAGCGGCGAGCAGTGTGAGCAGGAGGAGTACCAGTGGCAGTGGGTTGCATCGCATGGGAGTTCCTTGGAGTTGTCGCGTCCGGAGATTGTTGCGGTTCACTGTGGCGGTCGTTTATGCGAGGTTTCAATCGTGACACAAGATGAAAACGGTGTAAAGCAGTCGCCTGACTGAGTCTTGCCGTGACCGTTGTCATGGGTTGGTAGTCGGTCGGGCTGGCTTGCGTGCCGGAAATATGGCGGCGCCTGCCAGCGTGGCGATGCGACCAGCCAACCGGTTGATCGAGCCCTTGCCATCGGGGTGCACGCGGTTGCTCAAAAAGATGACGAATAGCTCCAGCTCGGGATCGATCCAGAGAACCGTTCCTGTAAAACCACCATGTCCAAACGCGCGTTCGCTAAACAAATCACCTCGATTCGATGAATAGCCGCTGCGGATATCCCAACCGAGTGCGCGTAACGCTCCAGGTACCTCCACGTGTTGCGTCATGGTTTCTACTGTTTCGGATTGCAGGATCCGGACATCGTGATAATTTCCGCCATTGGCCATCATCTGGGCATAGATGGCCAGGTCTCGGGCGGTGGAAAACAAGCCCGCGTGACCAGCGATTCCCCCCAGCAGATAGGCGCGTGGATCGTGGACTTCACCTTGGATCCAGCGCTCGTCTCGTTGTTCGGTGGGGGCCGCCCGCCGTCGTAGTGCGACAGGCGGCAGGTAGCCGGTTTCGGTCATCCCCAGTGGGCCAAACAGGGTCGTTTGTGTGTAGTCGTGAATATTCTGTCCCGTGAGCCGTCGTACCATTTCTGCCAGTACGATGAAGCCAACGTCGGTGTAAACGAATCGTTTTTCTGGATCGGCAATGGGTTGGGTGGCCATCACGTTGCGCATGGCTTGTACCGGTCCTTGCTGGTATTCGCCGATCGCATTGTCTGGAATTAATCCTCCTTGATGTGTCAGCAAGTGCAGGATCGTGATCTTGTCTTTTCCCTGGGCTGCAAATTCGGGAATGTGTTTTGCGACTGGATCGGACAGTCGTATGCGTCCCGCTTCTACCAGCCGCATGACGCTGGTTGCAGTGGCGATCGGTTTTGTCAGCGACGCCAGGTCGAACACGGTATCGGTAGTCATCACTTGCCTGGTTGGCCGCAGTTGACGGTAGCCATAAGCCTTCTCCAGGACGATCCGGTTGCGTCGCCCGATGAGTACGACGCAACCTGGCATTCGTTGCCGTGCGAGTCCTTCAGCGACCACGGTGTCGATGTGGGACAGCCGCTCTGCATCCATCTCGACTTCTGCGGGGGAGACCTGTGCCAGCCCTGGTGGCGCTGCGCTGGTACGGCATGTGAGCCAGAAAACGCAGACACTCCAGATAACGCAGGAGATAGTGCAGGCACAGACCGACGAGGCGGATCGTCGACGTCGCAGGAATTGCAGAGGGAGCATCAGCAAGCTCACGGATGGGTGGAAATGATCGGGCCAGGCAGCACAGCATAACAGGGATCGAATGGTAACGGGTCGGCTGCGCCGCGATCGTTGCGTTGTACGCGTCGCCCATATATCCGCCGGCCAAGCGGTGGATTCCAGCAGCACTCTCGATTTCAGAAACACAGGGCGATCTGCCCTGGTCGATTGCTCCGCTCGGCGCTGGCGTGCTAAGATCGGGACATGTTGGGATATGGTATGGCGGAAAAACAGCGGGGTCGCGCCCGCGCTCTGATTGTGATTATGGGTTTGTTGTCAGGGGGGGCGGTACCCCTCGACAGCCGCGCCGATGATTTACCTGCTGGTGTCGTCGATACTCAGGATCCGCGTGATGTATCGCTGACGCCTCAGGAGTCCCTCAAACGCATTGTCGTTCCAGACGGTTTTCAGGTGACACTGTTCGCTGGTGAACCTGATTTACGCCGCCCGATCGCCTTTGACTTTGACGATCGCGGCAGGCTGTGGGTTGTTGAGAATTATTCGCATCCCCAGTGGCGGCAGGATGCTGCTGCGGACCGCGTTCTGATTTTCGAAGATGTCGACCACGACGGTCAATTCGATCGACGGAAAGTGTTTTGGAGCCGGGGACGCTATTTGAGCGGGATTGCAGTAGGGCACGGTGGTGTGTGGCTGGCCAATACCCCTGAATTGACGTTTATCCCCGATGCCAACGGCGACGATGTTCCCGACGGACCACCCGTTGTGATGCTCGATGGTTTTCAGACATCGACCAATAATGTGTTGAATAATTTTCATTGGGGTCCTGACGGTTGGCTTTATGGCGCTATTGGCCTGGCGGAAAGTTCCTACGTTGGCCGGCCCGGCACCCCCCGTCCGCAGCGGACTGTGATTGCCCGTGGGATCTGGCGATTTCATCCCCACCACCACACGTTCGAGGTGGTGGCTTCCGGAATGGTCAATCCCTGGGGCGCGGACTTCAATGAATACGGTGATTTGTTCACGACGAATACGGTAACCGCGCATCTGTGGCAGATTGTGCCGGGCATGATTTGCCAGGGGCGGGCCGCCGAAGAACAGCATC
>CAZITS010000739.1:0-3525 GCA_964542185.1 uncultured Pirellulaceae bacterium | reverse complement strand
ATGCCTGTTGCAATTCATGCTTGCCGCTGGGGGTCACGGCATTCTTTTTTAGCTTTTTCCAGCGGCGCACGAATTCCGCGACATCTTTCGCATCCCAATTGAGTTTTTTGAGTAATTTGGGGTCAGGATTGCTTTCCTGATCCGCTAGTTTCTCGAGAACCAGGTCAGTGGCTTTTTGTGCGTGTTCCAGATCCGGCGTATCGCCATCGCGGACGTCAATCGCGTCGCCTTGACTTGTGTCTGCAGACTCAGAAGGAATTCCACCGCCCTGTGGATTTGCCGCGGCTCGACTTGCGCGGCCATCAGTGGCCGCCCCCTTGTCTTGTGTTTCCTTGCCTTGTTCTGGTTCGGGAGTTGTTTGATTGGTTGAAGCAGCAGGGTCGTTACTGGTTTGTTCTGACGAAGATGGGTTGTCCGCATCATCAGCCCCCCTGCCCTCACGGTCCTGATTGTTTTGTGTGGAGTTGGTTAGCTCTGAGTCCCCGTCTTTCTTCGGTGTCTGTTCGGCGGTCTGTGACGATTCATCTGCTTGGGGTGACTCTCCAGAGTCTGGTTTCTGGCCAGACTCGGAAGCATCGGACGAGGGGTTGTCGGGTCGAGGCGTCGCGTCTTTTGACTGTTGTTTTGGCCCTGCGGTATTTTCCTGCGGAGAGGTAGGCGAATCGGTCTGCTCCGCGGCTGGATTTGTTTTCGGTTGGGAGCCGTCTGGGGTATTGTTGGGACCTGAGGCATCGCCTGGCTTGGCCTGATTCGAACGAGGTTGCTTGGATGCATTGGCATCGTTCGTTTCTGGGCGATCGTTACTTTCCCCCGAATCGGGTGTCGTTTGCGGTGACTGGCCTGTATTCTCACCGGGAGCTTTCTCATCGGAAGACGGGGAGGCTTCTGTCGACAGGTCTGAACTTGTGGGGGGGGGCGTTTTGTTTTCTGCCCCAGTTCCAGGTGTATTTGGTGATTGTTGGCCATCCTGTGGGGAGGGGGGGGCTCCACTCGCCGCATTCTCTGCGCTGCTTGGAGAGTCTGTCGCTGGCGTAGCTTCCGGTGGTGAATTTTCCCCTGGCTGGGAGTCGTCAGATTGCGTGTTTGACGCAGCTTCTTCGCGCAGGTAGTCCAGGATGCGTTCTATGGCTTCTCCGTCATGTGACGCGGGTTGCGGGTCGGAAGAATTGTCTCCCATCGGTTCCTGATCCCCTTTTCCAGCAGCCGACGTGCCTTCTGAGTTTGTCGGATCAGGGGGCGATGGGTTTTCCTCTGACCCCTTTGGGAGTCCCTCGTCAGCTGCAGACGTCTCGGGATCCTTTTGCTGCCCATCTGATGTCTCCGAACCCGAGCCATTTGATTCCTCGGAGTTGTCTTCCTCCTGGTTGGCTGAGTCCGACGGCTCGTTGGATCCGTCGGCATTCGTTTCCTGATCAGTTGCCTCCGGTTCCGCATCACTGGGCTGTGGTGTTTCGGAAGCTGTTTCGCTTGCCGCTGAACTATCTGAGTCGTCACCGGCACCTTGGCCGCCGCCTGAATTTTTTGTCTTCTCGGACTTATTACCAGAATTGTCCTCGGGGGATTCAGTATCGGATTGCGCGGCGTTGTCGGGAGGAAGGCCGGTGGTTTGCACGGGGGGAGTAATAACGATGTAGTACCTGGGCGTCGTCTGTGAATTAGGTGTGGGAGTGGCAGTCTTAGTGTCTACTCGATTATCTTCGGCGACCGCCCATAGCGCGATCCGATTCCCCGTTCGCAATCCCAATTTGCGGGGTTCGAACAGATAGGTTTCGACAACTTGACCGGTACGCCCAACTGCATCGTCGATAAGATCGTGTGACAGTATTGATTCGTTGCCAGCTGTGGCACGTAGCCGAATCCGGCGTAAACCATAATCGGGATCGATGGCTCGAATTTCGATTTCTTGTGTTCCGTCCTCCGGTAATTCGATCTCGCGTAATTTAGGGTTCAGAATCTCGATTTCCGGAACGAGGTCGCGGAGCACTTCAATCCGATAGCGGATCACCTCTTGATTGCGTTCTCCGTCGAGATTACGGAAGCGGATACCGTACTGGCTGACTTGGAACTCGCCATTGCGACTATCCGGTAAGCGGAAGCTGCCCTCGCATTGATCCTGGTCACATCGCATTGCGCGCGGAGAGCCGGCAAATTCTGGGTCACTCGAAAATAATTCAATGACCGCCGAATTGATTTTCTGATTGGCTTGGCCATGTATCGTAATTTGGGTGCCTTCAACGGCCTGGATATGAGGATTTCCGACGATGGTTTGTTTGGGTAAACGAGTGTACTCGGGAAACTCGTAATCCACGCTTTGGACAGTGATCACCGGTGTCGGAGTGACTTCCAGCACATACCGAGGGCTGACTACGTCGCCCGCACGAATCGAATAGTAGAGACTGAATTGGATGCCAGAGTTTGTCGGAGGCAGCGTTGCTTCGCGCTGCTGGGTCTTGGCATTCCATTCCATTGGCAGCGTCTGGTCGACCAGTTGCCCATCGAGACTGGCGTATTCAAGTGCGACCTGGTCGTCACTGCCAATTCCCGAAATTCCCGCGCTGATTGTCACGAAGTGGCCCTGGTACGCGGCGCGTTGTCCGGGAGGTGCCGACGACAGGATGGGACCATCGGCAGTAGCTCGGTGGTGTTCCTGGACCATGAAAATGTCAGCTCTCGTAGGACGCTCGATGCTTTTCCAGGGAGCTGCGACTCGCGATATGGACTGGAAAGGATCTTTAGGTGACAGGATCTTGTAGACGCCGAATAGTGTGACCACTGCGGCGAGCACGTAGCCAATCTTCAGGGTTGCGCTGCGATCCACCGCTTCGTCAATTGAAACGGTTGCCAAATCCGTTGCAGCTTTATGCTGCAACGCCAAAAGCACAGAACTTTGATTGCCGCGCGCGTCAGTTCGAAAGGTAAGGAAATTAATCAGACTGTTTTTCAATCGCGGTTCACTCTGTTCGATTGCTCGTGCGGCGAAAACCGGGTTAATGCGACGAACTGCCAGCGGCAGGATGAAACGTAATAAATAGCCAGTGATGCCTGTGAGCAATGCAACGAATGCCACCACCCGACCCCAGGATCCAAGATCAAAAAGCCAGTGGTCCACAAGGCTTGCCCCGAACAGAAAAGCAAGGACCCCGATTACGAGCAGCATGCAGCGGCTTAACAGGTCCGTAGCTTTGACCTGTCGTCGGGCAGACCCGAGTTGACGTTCAATCAGGGCTGCATACTGATCTGCCGGCATTGCGGGCGGCGCTGTACTGTCAGTCGCCATGGGTGCTCACCGTTGTTATGGATGTATGGCAGCGTTGTGGAGATACAACAAGCTTACGATAGATTCAACTACGATTTGTGAGGCTGCAAACTCATGTGGTCCCCAGTCTGGTCGAGGGCACCCTCTGCACACTCCAAAGCATGGAATGCCGCAGAGCATTATCGGCAATTCTTAGTATATCCGATGAATTGAGAATCAGGCTTTGGTGCGGGGTCCCTATGATGGGGGGCGTACTGTGTTCAGGTTGA
>CAZITS010000738.1:0-3539 GCA_964542185.1 uncultured Pirellulaceae bacterium | reverse complement strand
CCGCCGCCGGCTAGCCAGACGCTGAACCCGAACGGATTGTGATCGCGGCCGTCCCGAGTGCCTTCGGCTGTGGGGGTACGGCCGAATTCACTGCCCCACCAGATCAGGGTGTCTTCCAGCAACCCACGCTGTTTCAAGTCGGCCAGCAGGCCGGCGATCGGCAGGTCTACCTCGCGGGCGTTCTTCTCGTGATCGCGTTTCAAATTGGAGTGCTGATCCCACTGGACCTTGTCGTCGTTGTGGGTGACTTGAATAAACCGCACCCCTGCCTCGGCGAAACGCCGCGCCAACAAGCACATGCGGCCGAAATTGGCGGTCACCGGGGCATCCATACCGTACAGCCTTTTCGTGGTGGCCGATTCGTTCGAGAGATCTTCAATTTGCGGAATGGAGGACTGCATGCGAAACGCCAACTCGAACGAACTGATTCGCGCTTCGAGCGAAGCGTCAAATCCAGCCGTCGCCAGGTGCCGGCGATTCATGGCGCGCAGGCGGTCCAGCTGGAGTTGTTGAATCTGACGGGGAAGTGTCGCGTTCTGGATGTATTTGACCCGCGCCTGCTTGGACGGCACGCTAGCGTCGCCCAGCGCGGTGCCATTGTGAATCGCGGGCAGGAAGGAGGAACTCCAGTTGTTAATTCCGCCAAACGCCAGCGTCGGGCAAATGGTCACAAACGCGGGAAGATTGGCGTTTTCCGTACCGAGGCCGTAGCTGATCCACGAGCCAATACTGGGACGGACGAAATTGTCACTGCCGGTGTGCACTTTCATCATGGCACCACCATGTGCCGGATTGGTTCCATACACCGAGTGCAGCATACAAAGATCATCGACACGTTTGGCAAGGTGGGGGAAGAGCTGGCTGACCCACAGGCCACTCTCGCCGTACTGCCGGAACTTCCAGGGAGACTTGAGCAAGTTCGTGGTTGCATTGAACTGGACGCGTGGTTTGGCGAAAGGGAGCGGCTTGCCGTCGTCGCGTGTCAGCAACGGTTTGGGGTCGAACGTATCTACCTGCGAGGGGCCGCCCGACATCAGCAGGAAAATAATGCGTTTGGCGCGGGCTGGCACGTGCGGCGGTTTCGGCGCCAGCGGGTTCGCGTTGGATTGCTGCGCGGCCATTTCGTCGGCCAGCAGAGACGAGAGGGCCAGCGAACCAAATCCGACCGCCGTCTGTTTCAGCAGCCTGCGGCGCGGCAATGTGGCCACTTGGTGCAGTGAGTCCGGGCTCAGTGGGGAAATGTTCATTTGATGTAGATGAATTCGTTCGTAGCCAGGGTAACGTGGCAGAGTGTGGTCCAGGCTGCACGACGGCGGGCTGTGGCGTCTGAGGAAGGATCTTGTGCTGCGGACACCTGGGCCAGGAAGGCGAGGTCGGCGCGGCGTTCGTCCGCGCTCACGGGGCGGCCAAAGGCAATCTGGTAGAGGGTCTCGATGCGAATGTTGTCATCCGGGGATTGGTTCAGCAGCCGCGCGGCAAAGTGACTGGCGGCCTGCATCACGAATTCGCTATTGAGCATCAACAAGGCCTGGGAGGCGACCACACTGGTTGAACGCTGGCCCGTCGAGACGGCCGGGTCGGGGAAGTCCAGCAGCTGGAACAGGTCGTAGACATTGTTGCGTACGACCGGCAGGTACAGCGATCGCCGCCGGGTGTCGTAGCTGGTTTTGTCAATCGACGTGTGGTCAAAAAAATAGGCTCGGTTCTTGAGTTTCAGTAACGAACCACCCTGAGTCCGATCCAGTTGACCGCTGGCCGAGAGCAATGCGTCCCGTACGGCCTCTGCTTCCAGTCGCCGCACCGTGGCCCGACCGTACCAGCGATTGACAGGATCCAGCTGCAAGGTTTCTGCACGGGGCGTGCTCGATTGTTGGTAGGTGCTGGAGGACACGATCATCCGGTGCAGTGATTTAACGGACCAGCCGTCTGAGATAAACCGTCGGGCCAGCCAGTCGAGCAGTGCGGGGTGTGATGGATTCTCACCCAGTAAGCCAAAATTGTCCGGGGTACGGACCAGGCCCTGGCCGAAGTGCCAGCTCCAGACGCGATTCACGAAGACGCGCGCGGTCAGCGGGTGTTGTGGATCAACCAGCCAGTCGGCCAGCTGACGGCGGCCACTCTCACGGTCGGTGAATTGAGGGAGTTGCGGTCCGCGCACGACGCGAGGTGTGCGTCGCGGTATGAGCTCGCCCAGTTTTAGCGGGTTGCCGCGGAGGTGGATCGCGACGTCGGTGATCTTGTCCTCGGTGACACCCATTGCAGCCGGCAGGTCCGGGCCGTTTTTTTCCAGGGTCGCCAGGGCGTCACGCAGTTTCTTGAGCCTGGCTTTGGTTTCGGCCGGATAGAGCGCGGAGAGGTCGGCGGGCGGTTTGGTTTTCTCGCTTTGGCTATGTTTCTGACGCGCTGCACTGT
Organism: uncultured Pirellulaceae bacterium; assembly: GCA_964542185.1. Taxonomy (GTDB): domain Bacteria; phylum Planctomycetota; class Planctomycetia; order Pirellulales; family Pirellulaceae; genus UBA9264. The sequence continues at coordinate 1,127 of CAZITS010000738.1, read as the reverse complement.
CGGCCGCCTGGACCAGCTCGGCAATCGTTTTTTTCTGCGCGGCGACCTGGCGGTCAAAAGTTTTCTGCCGCGCGGTCGCCGCGGCAGAGGGTAGCAGGTGTTCGTGCCATTCGGCGACTTTGATGTACTTCCGCATCGACAGGGTACTTTTGAAGATGCCCGCCAGGCCGTAGTAATCCGCCGTTTCGATGGGGTCGAATTTGTGGTCGTGGCACCTGGCACAACCCAAAGTGAGTCCCAGGAAAACGCGGCCCGTGGTATCGAGTTGTTCGTCGATGATGTCCATACGCATTTTGTCCAGGTCGGTTTCTGCGAGGACTTTGGGTCCAATCGAGAGAAAGCCTGTCGCGATCAACTGCGCATGTTGCTGGATTTCATTGTCAAACGGTAGCAAATCTCCCGCCAGTTGCTCGCGGACGAAACGGTCGAAGGGCTTGTCCTGGTTGAACGCGTCGACGACGTAATCACGGTATCGCCAGGCGTTGCCGTGGCAGACATTCTCATCCAGCCCATTGGAGTCGGCGTACCGCGCGACATCGAGCCAGTGACGCCCCCAGCGTTCGCCGTACCGCGGCGATTCGAGCAATCGATCGACCACGCGCGCCAAAGCGTCGGGAGCGGGATCCGCGAGGAACAACTGGATTTCATCGGGCGTGGGGGGCAAGCCGGTCAGATCAAAGGTGACGCGACGGATCAGGGTACGGCGATTGGCCTGTGCCGCCGGGACGCAGGAAGCGGCTTGCAGACGGGCCAGGATGAAGTGATCGGCTGGCGTTTGTGGCCAGGGTAACCTGTGGTCGAAACGCAGACCGGCGGGCGATAACGGTTGGAAGGACCAATGGTTCGGGTCCCGAGTCGGCGAGTCGCCGGCGGTCGTGGCCGGAAACGGAGCGCCCATGGTGATCCAGCTGGCCACTGCGGCGATTTGGCCGGCGGTCAGCTTCGCGTCTTTGGGCATTTTCAGATCGTCGTCGACCTGACGGATAGCGCGGAGCAGCAGACTCTCATCAGGTCGACCTGGAACGACGGCCGGACCGGAGTCACCGCCACGCAGCAAGCTGGCGCGTGAATCGAGTCGCAGGCCGCCCCACTGTTTTTTCGCGCCATGGCATTTCAGACACCGATCG